>NZ_JBRIMB010000029.1:0-58189 GCF_052977265.1 Shewanella sp. 0m-8
GGTACAACCGAGTGGATTCGAACCACCGACCCCTACCATGTCAAGGTAGTGCTCTAACCAACTGAGCTACGGTTGTACTGTTCAAGAAAATGGTTGCGGGAGCTGGATTTGAACCAACGACCTTCGGGTTATGAGCCCGACGAGCTACCAAACTGCTCCATCCCGCGACTGTGTTCTTGCTGTCCGTTTGGCTGTTGCCTTGGAACGAGCGCTATAGTATGGCGATACCGTAATTGTTGCAAGTAAAAAAACACAATAAACTTCCAAGCGGTTGTTTGCTACCCAATTCGAGTAGCGTTTAAGCACTTTTGCCAATTTTTAAGTAAAACAATTACAAAGGGGGATGTTTAAGGCCCCTTTTTACGGCTAAACCTTGTGATAATTTATTCATTAGACTGCTCTCTATTATAGCTTTTGGCCAATTTGGCTTGCGGTTGTCACTTATATTATGCGTTTTACCTATCGTTTTGCCATTTATGCGTTCAACGTTAGGCCTGCGCTCTTCACTATACATAAGCAAAGCAAACCTCAATAAAGGCGCTTAACGAGTCACGGCTAGTGAATTTTGTATAAGCGGTCTGTCATCTATAGGTAAATGCAGTAAAGCTGCAATAAACGCTAAAACTACGGTACTCCACCAAATAGGTTCATAACTGCCGTAATAATCATATATTCGGCCGCCGACCCAAGCACCTAAAAAACTACCCACTTGATGAGTAAAAAACACTAGGCCATAAAGTGTCGATAAATAACGAGCACCAAAAATCTGTCTAACTAAGCCCGATGTTAAAGGCACAGTACCTAACCAACAGAAACCAATCGCTGCACCAAACATAGCGGCAGTGTTGTCGGTAACGGGTAAAGTCACAAATGCAGCAATAACAGCTGTACGCACAAAGTAGAGCGCACTCATAACGTAGCGTTTACTAAACCTATCCCCCATCACGCCCCAAAAGTAAGAGCCGAAGATATTAAATATGCCCACGTAGGCCAAAGCTAGCGCCGCAGTTGAGCTATCAAGGTGTTTATCTGCTAGGTAGCTAGGAAGATGGGTCGCAATAAACATCACGTGAAATCCACACACAAAAAATCCCAGGTGAATTAACCAATAGTTTCGATTAGTACAAGCCTGCTTGAGCGCCTCAGATAAAGTTTGAGTATCGGCTAATTCATTACTTTTTGGAGTGCTTCTTGCTGTTTTCATAAAAGAAGCAAAAGCCAACATCACGCAACACAGCAAGGCAAATACCTGTAAAGCCGTTTGCCAATCAAAGTGAGTAAGTAGGCTTTGGGCTCCAGGGATCACCGCAAACATACCAAATGAACCTGCAGCCGTTGTTAAGCCAAACGCTTTCGCCGTATGCTCAGCCGGCACCACTTTTGCGACAGCGCCTAGTACCACAACATAACTCGTGGCACTTAAACCTAAACCAATTAGCATACTGATAGAGAAGTAGAACATTTCGCTGCTGGTTGACATTGAGGTCAGTAATAAGCCCAAACCATATGTGAGTGCACCACACATAATGATCTTTTTAGAACCAAACCGATCTGCCGCCATCCCAACAAAAGGTTGGAACATGCCAAAAAGCAAGTTTTGCAATGCAATCGCAAAACTAAAAAACTCACGGCCAGCCTCAAAGCTCATTGATATTGGCGTCATGAAGATCCCAAAGGACTGACGAATACCCAAACTGATTATCAGGATCCCAATACCTAACCAAACTAAAGCAGGAAATCTAAATATGCTCATGGTTGCACAACCTGCTTAGTAGGTTGCCCATCAGCATTCTGTGGCATTTGATGACAACCAACGTCTGTTGCATTAAGACTAAATGCATCAAGTAGAGGTTGGCAGTAATTAATTAAAATAAGGGTACAAACTAATGTGGCAGACAAACGCATAAGTTGCGCAATTAACGATTGTGAACGCATGGATCAACACGGCTTAGACAAAAAGGAAGCGCATGCTACTTATTTGTCTTTCATGAGGCAAATGAATAAAGATAAACAACACTATGCATAAAACGCATAACCAGACAAATGAACGATGCTTGTAGCACACCTATGCAATCTACAAAGTCAAGATAAAGCCGCAGAGCTCTATAAGCAAACCCTAGCAGATGCTTAAATTTAAAATCGATACACTATAAAAAAGGGGAGTTTCCTTAAGAAACTCCCCTTTCAACTAAAAGTGATAATTACGCCAATAAATTACTGTACGTTACTTACCCCAAGGGTTAGTTGGGTCTTGAGACGCTGATGGACGCTTTTTGTCACTACTACGGTTTTGCGAGTAAGCATCTTTTGCTCTCGGCTTATCTTTACCGTAACGTGGACTTGGACCGTTTTTCTTCATTTCCTTATAGTTTTCCATAGCCTTTGCACGCATCTCTGCAACAAGTTCCACGGTTAACTTTTCAGGTTTGCGCGGCACAATACCATCAGCGAAACCACGTTCCCGTGGTTTTAACTCCATTTGCGCTTCGTTGCCTTTTGGCATGCGCTTAAAACGGTATAGGTAAAAAGCTTCTACACGTTCCCTCGCCCATTCGGTCTTTTTCAAAAACTTAACGCACGACTCCATATTCGGATTCAAATTAAAGCATGCCAATTTAAGTGCTGCGTACAACACTTTATAATCGTAAAACTTCACAAGTTCTGTAAGCATGGTTTCAAGCTTTAGGCCGTGAAGCGGGTTATTCTGTTGATGTTCAATCATGGGACGTCCAAATATCGCAGGTAATATAAAGTGCACGCACCGATAAAATGATAATCATTTAATCAGAAGTGCAGACCAATCATAGCGCTGGTCAAAACAATGCCTTAATAATAACAACAAAAAGCCTTTATCACCCAATCAAATCGTTCTGCGCTGGCATTTATTCATTAAAGCAAGCTCAAACAAGATAAATATCAGGCCTTAGCTTGCATGATTGCTCGACATCTAAGCACCTACCTCTGTATAATCCGCGGCTGTTTTGCCTCTATAGCAGGTTTACTCTCCGTAACCTGTTTACGTCTTTGGCTTTCACGTTTTATTAATCACTCAGGATACTCTTTTGATTTCTACCGCAAACATCACGATGCAGTTTGGCCCAGAGCCATTATTCGAAAACATTTCCGCTAAGTTCGGTAACGGCAATCGCTACGGCTTAATTGGCGCAAATGGTTGTGGTAAATCCACCTTCATGAAGATCCTAAGTGGCGAGCTTGCGCCAACCTCAGGTAACGTCTCAATTACTCCGGGCCAAAAAGTAGGTACCTTGAGCCAGAACCAATTTGCATTCGAACAATACAGTGTTATCGATGCTGTTATTCAAGGCGATGCTAAGCTGTGGGAAATTAAGCAAGAACGCGAGCGCATCTATTCACTACCAGACATGACTGAAGAAGATGGCATGAAAGTGGGTGAACTTGAAAGTGAGTTTGCTGAAATGGACGGCTACAGTGCAGAAAGTCGCGCGGGCGAAATTCTACTTGAAGCAGGCATTGATGAAGAGTTCCACTTTGGCTTGATGAGCCAGGTCGCTCCAGGTAAGAAGCTACGTGTACTTTTGGCACAAGCACTGTTCTCAAATCCAGATATCTTGCTTCTTGACGAACCAACCAACAACTTGGATATTCACACCATTAACTGGTTGGCTGAAGAGCTGAATAAGCGTAAGTGCACCATGATCATCATCTCGCACGACAGACACTTCTTAAACACTGTTTGTACGCACATGGCCGATATCGATTACGGCGAGCTACGTGTTTACCCAGGTAACTACGAGTACTTCTTAGAAGCTTCTTCGTTGATCCAGGAGCAATTATTAGCGGGTAACGCTAAGAAAAGCGCTGAAATGACCGAGCTGCAAGACTTCGTTAACCGTTTTGGTGCAAACGCATCTAAAGCCAAACAAGCAAGTTCTCGTGCAAAGAAGCTTGATAAAATCAGCCTTGATGAAGTCAAATCGTCTAGCCGTATGACACCATCGCTGCGTTTTGATGAAGGCAAGAAAATGCATCGTCAAGCGCTCATCCTAGAAGATGTTGGCCATGGCTTTGATGGCGAAATGCTATTTCAAGCTGGCGAGCTGATCCTAGAAGCTGGCGCTAAGCTTGCGGTTATCGGTGAAAACGGTGTCGGTAAGTCTACTTTCTTACGTTGTTTGGTTAATGAGCTGCAAAACAACCAGGGCGTAATCAAATGGTCTGAAAATGCCTCTATCGGTTATTGCCCGCAAGACAGCAGCAAAGATTTCGATAATGACCTAACTCTATTTGACTGGATGTCGCAGTGGCGCTTACCAAAGCATAACGACCTAATGGTACGTGGCATGCTAGGCCGTTTGCTATTTACTGAAGACGATATCAACAAAAAGGCACGCAACTGCTCTGGTGGTGAGAAAAACCGTCTATTATTCGGTAAGTTAATGATGATGGATATCAACGTACTTGTCATGGACGAACCTACGAACCACATGGACATGGAAGCGATTGAAGCGTTGAACAATGCGCTTAAAGACTACCAAGGCACGCTTATTTTTGTGAGCCACGATCGTGAGTTTGTATCATCTTTAGCGACTCGCATCATAGATGTAAAAGATAAGAAGCTTATAAACTTCCAAGGTACTTTTAATGAGTACATGGCGAGTCAAGCTGAGCAAGAAGCCAAGAAAAACGCTTAAGCGGATCGGGGTTAACGGCTGCAATAATGTTGCCGTAAACTGCATATTAAAATGGCGCTAAACTAAACGTTAGCGCCATTTTAATATGCGTGATTTATGTTGATTGCTTAAGTGAACGCTTGAATAATTGATAGTTTGAAATAGTGATGGTTTAAATAAATAACTCACTGAATAAGTGAATAAGTGAATAAGCGCTTAAGTGATTACATAAAATTAATTAAGATGATTGTTCCAAATGATATTGATATAAAGCGTCAATATCACCACTGCATAAAATTGGCATTGCGCCTTTAAGCTTTGCTAGCGGCCAATCCCACCATTTCAACGTTAATAACTTATCTATCGAGTCACTCGTAAAACGCAACTTTACTAACTTGTTATTACCAACCACCACACTATAACGCGCGACATCTTTACTGATCACCGCTCGAGCGCCAATCACTGCGCCGTCACCAATGGTAACCCCAGGCATGATCATCGCCTCTGAGCCAATCCAAACATCATTGCCGATCACCGTATTACCCGCACGCTCAAAGCCGGTGCACACCCCTTCACCAAACTCATCACGCGAGAAGGGATAAGTCGAGATCCAATCGAGTCTGTGGCCCTGATTACCAGCAAGCATAAAACATGCTCCAGAAGCGATTGAGCAAAATTTTCCAATAATTAACTTATCGACTTCGCCAAAGACTCCCGCTTCCCATACATCTATGGTCGAGCCATCACCGAGCAGATAGCGCACAGCTTGATCTTCAAAAGACTTACCATGATAAAAACCTGAATAATAAGAATATTCCCCAACTTCAATATTGGGGTTAACGACTTGCTCTTTAAGCCTTTTAGATTCTAGCCAGCTGGTAAACTCGTTCATTTTTAGGCCTAGTAAAATGTAGAAAGATTGGTTTGGTTTGGCTCTGTCTTATGCTATTTGCTATTAATTATTAACGATTAGGTAAAGCAAATACTGCACCTAAAGCCCCTAACAACAATGACCGAATACTAGATCTCCGCCTTTTCTCAGAAGGCATGACTCACATTAGTCTGCAACATTAATCAGAAATAATATCAGCAATTTTAGTTAGCACTATTCGTCAGAAAGAATAATCAGCAGAATAAATAGAAAAGTTAGCTCACCAGCACGCACATACTGGTGAGTAACCAGCCAAATTAAGCGGCAACAAGCCTACCGCTATTTGACCATGACATCATTATTCACTTAAAACGCGATACCAATACCGACAGCGTTATCAAAATGGTTATAATCTGAAATGGTAATGCCATAACCGCTTTGCAGCTTTAAGTAACCTTTTAGCCCCTTATAGATTGGAAAACGCCAACTGAGCTCCTCATAACCTTTAGAAAAGCCACTTTCTACCAGGTTACGTAAGGTCAAACTAATTTGGTGTTCGCCAAAGTACCAGTCACCTTTGACCGAACCATAACCCATATAGTCTTCAATATCAGGGTTATAGTCAGTATTAGAAAAGTCAGTTCTAATCCAAGGTTTGATGCTAAGCTCAATATCACTCAACGCTAGTGAAAACTCTAAGTAAACGCGATTCCAGCTTCTTTCATACACGCCACCTTTACCATTTGATTGGTGCTCAAAACCAACGCTAGTGCTTTGCCACAGATCACTTTCATCAGAGTGCTGCCAAAACCAAAATACCTGAGGCTGGTATTGTGAGTCTCTAAAATAAGCCGACTTGTCATAAGCTTGCCAGTTAGAAATCTGGCTATAAGCGATATAAAGACCGTCATTATCAGTCAATATATTATTGGCTAAACCGTATTTTAAACTGAACTGAAACTGGACATTGGTGTTGCTGATATCTTCTTTATTTGGGTTTTGTGGAGCATAGTAAGCTTGATTTGCCGCTTGAGTTTGATAAACAGGTAAGACAAAATTATTATCAAATATCGTCAGCTTATACAGGTCTTCTTGGGGCATTACCCCCGCTACGCCGGTGATATCGTTGCTAATAGTCGTCTGCTCTTTTGCCTGGAGTGAACTTGCGACCAGTAAGCTTGCAAGCAAAATGACATTGGTTTTAATATTAGTTTTATGCTTCAAGTTATTTATCTCCCTATTAAATAACGGCGATCTTCATCAACAATATCACGACTTATTTGCCAAAAGTTCGCCTCAATATCCAATATATTGAATTTATTTTAATTTTAAATCTTTCCTCGGGTTTTGTGCTTTATAAACCAAAGGCTAAGGCACAGCTTTTTAGCTATGTCATTCAATGTAGCAAATTCTATGCAAGATGTACTTTTTCAGAAGAAAAATTAGCACTTTAACTGAACAAATTACAGTTTTGGCAAGTGATGCCCCATATTAAGCCAGATCTTGCTGAACTTTATCGACAGCGCGAGTCGTTACATCTGCTGCAACATGGCTGTTTAAGGGGGTTGCTGCATTGCAGGTGTACTGACAACTATTTTTATCACCTTTTCTATGGCCACTGCAGGCTAAAAATGACTGACCGTTTTTACTATTGCTACGTACTATAAGCTTGCCTGAAAGGCATTCTGGGCAGACTTGAAGTTGATGGTTGCAGCCTGCTGAGCCACAAAAATGGTGAGTGTCATTACGCAGCATTGGGCCACAGTTGCACACAGAGCATGCCTCTATCTTAGTGTCACAATACTCTTTACCCAGCGAGCAAGTATAAAACAGGCCAAAGCGCCCTTCTCTTGGGATAAGTTTACCCTCACCACACTGTGGGCAACACAAGGAGTCGGTATACATAGGCGCTAAATCGCTTAAATAGCAGCGCACATCCTCGCCAAAAGCACGAAGTTCCCTAACAAATGTCGACTCTTTACCCAGCTCAGCTTGCACAAAAACCGTTTGCTTAGCGCGTGATAACGCAACGTAAAACAGTCGCCGCTCCTCGGTGTTTTTATAGCTATCGAGTGTTGGTAACAAGGTTTCTAAAATCGGATCGTTATCAATTTTACATGGGAAGCCATATTTATCGTCATTCACATCCAGCACAATAACAAAATCAGCCTGCTTACCTTTTGAAGCGTGGGCAGACATAGCTGAAATGGAAAGCTGAGGATATTGTTTTTGCCAGCGACTTAACGCTTTTAGTGAGCTTTTAAAGCGGCCAATCAGCATCACACTTGCATGATTATTACTTGTTGCTTCAGTGATGCTTGCAAAAGCTTGCTCTAAGGCTGTCTGTTTATCATTAACCAGTAAACAAACCTCAGGATTATCGCTCTGGCTATGGGTGCTAAGTTGCTTCTTCAACTGAACGGGATTTGCCTGAATAAACCGTGATGCCACCTTTTCAATCTGATTATTAAATCTAAAGGTTTTATCTAAGGTAATCGTTTGAGTGGTACCAAATGTGCGTTCAAATTCTGTGGTTAAACTGAGATCGCTGCCGGTAAAACGATAGATAGCCTGCCAGTCATCACCCACACAAAAAAGTGCACAACCAGGACTTGCATCCCTTAACGCTTTAACGAGATTGGCGCGTTCAAGCGAGATATCTTGAAACTCATCCACCATGATGTACTTGTAGCGGAAACGTTCAGCGGTTTGCTGATGAAAATCGCTACATCGAGCCACTTTTAACGCCTTGGCGATCATATCTGAGAAATCTAAGGTGTTATTGGCAGTGAGGTGCGCGTCATAACGCGTAATCACCCAGTTGAATAGATGCAAAAACGCCTTCCATCTCACCTGGTTATAATGGGTTGATTGTTTCGTGTCAGCTTTTGGCAGTTTCAAAGCTTCAAGTTTAGAAACAGTCATCCCTGATGACTTAAACAAGCTGACAAAGCTTGCCATCAAGCGACTCACATTTCGATATATGCCTAAGGCTTTAACCTGAGCAAACAGTACATTTGGAGCGATAGGTTTAAACACCTCACTTTGACTCAGGCCGAGTTGTTCACAGCGCTCGCACAATTGCGCTTCTAAGCTTTTTTCTAGCTCGCCAATATCGGCCTGCCAACTAAACGTTTGCAACAAACAGGTATTGTGCTGTTGGTGCAGCGCAATCTTCCACTCCCTGCTTTGGTTATAGGCGACTTTGTCGATATCTAGGCGAGTATTGCCCTGTTTATCAATGCCAAAATGCTCTAAGTAGGCATCGAGCTGAGGAATATAAAAGTCAGGCTGATAAACACACCTACCCGGCTCTGTTACAGGCACGCAGTACTTTGGCTCATACTCAAATTTAATGCCGTGGATATAAAGGTAATTACAGATAGCGAGCTCTTGAAAGCTTTTAACCAGATCGCCCGACAGTGCTCTGATTTCATTATTTTTAAGATAAGCTCGATATTGTCCGTCAGACTTAAATGCGAGTTCGTTAACTTGCGGGTAAAGATAGCGGCCAAAGTAATTGGCTACTGGATCGGCCATGTGTGGATCGGTCACTATCTCGTCAATCTGCTGATCAATAAATTGGGTGAATTGCTTTTCATCGCTAGCAAGAACAGACACCTGTACTTGATCAAGTGTCGAGCGATTTAAGTCATGCTGAATGATCTCTTTACCCAAGGCATGAAAAGTACTGATCTTTACAGCACTAGGCTCACAAAGCGCTGCAATACTGCTCACACGTTGTTCAAGCTCTACTCTGGCGTCTTTGCCGTAGGCCAACATTAATATTTCTTCAGGCCGAGCCAAACCTTGACTCACTAAATAAGCCGCCTTAGCCGCCAGCGTACTGGTTTTGCCTGTCCCCGCGCCCGCTATCACTAAGGTGTTGTTTTCATCAATCACACAAGCTTGGCGCTGCAACTGAGTTAACGGGTGCGCTTCAAGTGTGTCAAATAACGGCCCATGGGCTTGCAACTGTTTAGTTTGCCACCATTGATTATATTTTGCGGTAAAGATATCGGGTTGCTTGATAAACTTTGCCAGACGGCAATTGAGTTGACTCACCTCAAACCCTAGCGTGGTAAAATACTCAACCAGATCAAAAGCCTCTCGTGAGTGTTGAAATTGGTGCTGTAGACGTTTTTTGTCAGAGTCGCGTAAGAATCGCTGATGCTGGCCAAAAGCGCGATCAAAAGCGGCAATGTCCACCAGCACGTTATCGAAGCTTAGCTTAAGAGACGTGCGGCAAAACTCAAGGCGGTTATTAAGCGCTAATCTAAACAAAGGTTTGCAATTAACCAAGTGGAAAAAATTAAAGTGCTTGTCGCCCCAAACCAATGTTTGAGTAAACCAGCCTCGCTTTACCTCCACCGTTTTATCTATCTCAGGATACGAATAAAGCGTACCGTTAATCGTTAAACCTTGATCGCACAAATGCGCGCTATTACAGAAAAAGAGCCCCTGCAATAAACCAAACTGAACAGAATGTCGCCTAAGCTGCATTGACTACCTCGAAACCACAAAATACCGCGGCATATTATCAACTAATGCCTAGCGCAAATAGCAGTAATTGTTTCTGCGGCATAAAAACATCCTCTGGCAGAACTCAATGGATAGTACATAAAATCAACAGGCTAGATAGCATTGGCGTTTTTAGTTTTTTTTACATGTAAAAAAGGCATTTCAAGCGTGATAAACCACGCAAAAACGAATCGAAACCCGCATATTAAGCGCGGTATCACATATCTAGCGATAACTGCATGATAGCCTCAATAACAAGTGCATAGCAGCCCAAAATCAATAGAAATGCTATGTAATATCATCTAGATAACTTATCTAATATTGGAATGATAAAAAGGGTTACCGTAATGAAAAAAGTACTAATTGCAGGTCTTCTAAGTTGTTTATTCGCAGGTACTGCTAGTGCAGAAAACCTAGACAAAGATACTGCTCTTGGCATGGCAAGTCTGATGATTTGCACATCGTTTTACGCTGAACATGATATGCAAATTGAAGGCACTATTGTTGGTCAGTCTATGATGGCTCATAGAAATGCAGGCATTGAAGAGATGATCATGTCTAAAGAAACTAGCCAGGCATTAGATGCTTACATGACTAGATTTCAAAGTGCTAATCAAGCACAACAAGTCGTATTATGTGACGACGCCATTAAATTTGCTCGTGAAAGTGATTTCGTAAAAGTAGATTAATGCGACTTTGCTAAGCAGTTAAAACTTACCACCTCAGCTTACCGAAATTGATAACCCCGCAAGGGGTTATCTTGTTTAAGCCTTGTTGCTGACGATAAACAGATAACCTAACTCAACTTAACTTAACTTAACTTAACTCAACTTAAGCTAGCTTAGTTTTCTGTTGCGGGTATAGGTTGGGATCTCAAGTTCTGATGCAAGGTGATCATAATGGTTTGTTCGAGCCGACTTCTCTTTTAAAAAATCATGTAGATTCAGTAGTTCAGATGAGGCAAAACGATCTTTATGTGGCTGTGGGTTCACCTTCTTCTGCGGTAACTCTTCTATTTCTTCTATCTCTTCCGTTTTTTCTATCTCATGTGTCTCGTGAGCTTCTAGCAAACCGCTAGCCTCCTGCATTCCCGTTGCAATTACCATCAACTCTAGTTCACATTCAAGTTCTGGCACTATGGTTAAGCCAATAATGACTAAGGCACCAGGATCGAGCTGCTGCAGCAGGGTTTCGCCAATACTGTTGTATTGATTAAGCTCAATATTCTCGGTAGCCATAACGCTAACAATGGCACCTTTTGCCCGAGAAAGTGCGATATCTTCTAGTAGTGGATTTTTTAACGCCTTACTGATTGTAAGCTGAAGATCTTCGCCTGGCATTTGTTTAGCCACTCCCATCGCGGCGCGACCGGGATGGCTTATGACCTCGATAAAGTCATTAAGATCGATATTAATTAAACCCGACTGACTAATGGTGGTGGTGAGCCCCTGCAATACATCTTGAAGAATGCGATTACTTTGATAAAAAGCGTTAGTAATACTCACGTTTTTATCAAGGGTTTGTATTAATTTATCGTTCGGCAACACAATGACCGCATTGGCATGCTGCATCAACTGATCTACGCCCGTTTTAGCAAGCTGTCCTCGTTGATGCCCTTCAAAACTAAAAGGTGTGGTCACGACCGCCACCAAAGGTTTATTGAGCTCTGTGGCAACAGAGGCCATAAACGGAATCGCCCCAGTCCCAGTGCCCCCGCCCATGCCTCCAGTAATAAAAATAATGTCAGCCAGTTCAATATGCTCCCTTAGCTGCGCTTGTGACTCCTTAGCCGCTTCATGGCCTCTTTCAGGCCTAGCACCAGCGCCCAGCCCTTTAGTCGCCTCAAGGCCTATCTGCAGACGCGTACTGCAATCCGATATTGCCAAAGATTGTGCGTCGGTATTCACCGCAATCAGTTGCACGTTGTCACCTAAAGATGCCTGACTGAGTTGGTTTATGGTATTACAGCCACAGCCACCTACGCCAAATACCGCTATGCGAGGGGGTTGGCTATTTTGAGTAATCATATCGAACATAGGACATATCCTTGGTATTGACCTTAACAAGTGCCAAAGAGATTAACCTGCGGCTGCGACAGACTCCGTCGTAGCGTTTTGATATCGCATGTTTACTTTATTAATTAAACGGGTGAAGTGAGCGCGAAGTTTAGGTGGTGATATCACCTCAACACTGTCGGCCATTCCCCATAAAAATTCGCGTAATTTGGGCGTATCATCCACGCTGGCACTAAGGCGGTAATAGCCATTTTCTAAACGCTCAATACATTGATCATCACTCAAACGCGCATTACGTTGAATAAGGTTTGCAGACGGCGAGAGAAGCAGCTCAATGTTAATCGGCGTGGTTTTACTCGCCTCGCCAGTCAGCGCAATATCAAAATCATCACGGGTAATAGAGGTACTTTCAAGTAAACGAATATTTCGCAGCAAATTAATGGGTTTTGCATAACGCTTTGTGTGAGACGTGCCTACCGTAAAGGCCAGCATAATCACGCCCCCCGATATTTTTATTCCTTCAGCATTAATCGGTCGGTAGTCAATCCAATAGCTTTTACCTTTAATAAATCGCTGAATTTCACAGGCTATTTGGCGTTTACTCAAGAGCGCTTCTTGCACTATCTCAAGTGACTTGGGATCGTGTTCGGCGTAAGAGATAGGCAAAGGCTCAGGTAACTGCGCGACTCGACAAGCCCAGTAAAGCCAGGGGTTATCAGGATCGTCCCCCAACACCTGATCAGCACGCTCAAAATAGGGCGTCAGCTGCTTTACACTTTGCGGCGGTAACAATTGCTTAGCGCTATGCTTTAACGTATGAAACGCCAAAGCCATATGCTGATCCATCAAGGTTAAGTTAAGACCACGCCAGCAGGCGGCAATAGACCAGCCAAAAGGCTTACACCTATCATCAAGCACTAAACCAAACAGCCCCATATCGTGCATCGCTTTTAGCTCTCGCTGCACCGTTCGTATGCCAACGTCATAGTCGCGATCGTTAAGTTTTTCAGTCAAAGCAATGGCCGAGATCCGTCTTGGTTGGCGGGGTATTTGCTCAAGCATTGCAAGCTGGCGTGGAATATTGGTTTGCATCAAATGTTCTCAAAATTTGCAGTGGGTTTAGCTTAATACACAGCTACGACAAGTTATGACGCAGGAATATGATTTTATATCCAAATCAGTAAAAGTCACCCATAAACTCGATGCAAATCAGTAGCACACAGCCGTTACAAGGCTGCAGTGTCACGAAACACAACCGTCGAGTTCAGCAAACATGCAGAGTAACAGAAGCCATTGTTAGCGTTGACTAAATGCTGCTGTAGCCCATAATCAATCTTTAACCCTCTACCTTGCTTTTATTTGGGAGCTTTTTTGATGAGTAGCCTTAAACTCAAACCGCACCACTTGGCATTACTATTTGCGTTAGCAATTGCCTTCTATGTTTGCTATTTACTGGTCGAGCCATATTTAGGCGCCATCGTACTGGGGTTTATTGTCTCGATATTATTTCTCCCTCTTCACGCACGCATTCAGCAACGTATGCCTAACCGGCCCAATCTGGCTTCAGTGTTTTCATGTACATTGGTCACAGTGATGGTATTGCTGCCATTACTGTTTGTGGCAATGGCGATAATGAACGAGGGCATTAACTTTATGAGTAATGCCTATCAGTGGCTGACTGAAGGAGGAGCCAAAAGCTTTCTTTCTCACCCCTCTATTCAGGGCGCAATGGCCTTATTAAATAAGTGGCTGCCATTTGACACCATTAAAATTGATGAGCTCGTGCAACAAGCAGCAGGAAAAGTGACCCAACTAAGTAGTAGCTTGTTAAGTGCCAGTACCGGCATTGCCGGCGATATAGCAGATACCGTTTTAGACTTTGGCTTGATGTTATTCGTATTATTTTTCTTTTTGCGAGATCAAGAAAAAATCATCAAAAATACCCGCCGCATCATTCCATTATCTCGCTCGCAAGAAGAGCTAATCTTCAATGAAGTCGGTGTGGTCGCCAAGTCAGCCGTGTTAGGTGCATTTCTTACAGCGTTAGCCCAGGGCGCGTTAGGCGGCATCGCAATGGCATTAGCCGGGTTCTCGGGGTTATTTTGGGGCACCATGATGGCATTTGCGTCCTTTATTCCGTTTGTGGGCACCGCGATGATCTGGCTGCCAGCCTCGATTTATTTATTCATCACCGGTGACTGGCAATGGGCGCTATTTTTGATTGTTTGGGGTGTAGTGGTGATTGGCTCAATTGATAACTTTCTCAGACCCTGGCTTATGCAAGGTAATACAGGGATGAGCACCCTACTGCTATTTTTCTCACTGCTCGGTGGTTTACAGCTGTTTGGTCTAATTGGCTTAGTCTATGGCCCAATCATCTTTGCAGTAACCTTAGTGTTAGCCCGCTTATATGAGATTGAGTTTAAGGACTTTATCGATCAACAAGATAAAGAATAAATCCGCAAGGTAAGCTGTAGTCTACAGCTTTCTTTAGGTAGATTATTTAGGATGGGAGTTGAAGCAGGCCTTTATCTTAACACTGCCCTGTAAAAATATACCCCTTGTATTAAGGGGCATATTTTTACAGGGCAGCTTAAGCTTTAGACGCTCAGATTTTAAAGGCTTAAGTTTAAAAAGCTTCAATTATTTGATTAGCATCTTCTGTAGCCTGATCAGTTACTTCTTTCGTTACTTCTGTGTTGCTCATTCTTGCTAGCTCTTGCTTGAGCTGCGCTAACTTGTATTTTTCAGCTAGGACTTTTTGCGCATACTTATAAGATAGCTCGAGCTTATTTGCCGCTTTTGCGGCTTTTAATTCATCCTGATAGCTTTCAAGTTGCAATTGCACTGCTGCAATTTCTGTGTGTAAATCACTCTTAAGGCCTTTATCAGTACAATTCGCTTTAACAAGCTCAAGCGAAGACTGCAACTGAGCCACCATTTTGTCGTAGCCTTTAGCTTTTGCATTCACAATTAAGGCTTCTATCTTACAACTTCTCTCAGCACAACCTACCAAATTAGCACAGTTCTCAGCTGGGGCTGCTTGAGCAGAGGCTAGACCAAAGGTTAGTACGCTACAACTCATTGTAAAACCTAAAAATAAACTAGATGTTTTGTTTTTCATAAAAATTTCCCTAGTACGATATCGACAACTTGGTTTGTAATAAAAAAAATTACTCATACTGTTTTATAGACACTGCATTACCAAACGTCCATTTAGTAGCGAAAACTTCTTGTTAAACAGCGCTAAAAACTTGAGCCAAGAGTTAAACATAACAGCTGATTTACAGCCAAATAGCAGATGATTGTGCAGATAAAAATGCCAAATGATAATACAAACTGCTGTGTATCATTAACTTACTCTCTCTGACAAAAGTATCAACCGAAACAAAGCACTTTACTGATTACAATCAATTCCACGTTTATCGAAATTTAGTTTGACAAGTTAACACCACAAACCTACATTTCGATATAGGTCGAAATATATATTAAAATAAAAGTCAGAGCTAAAACACCTACGAAAACACCTACAGAGTAAACTTATATCGCGGATGTACAGGTTTGAGTATTGCGCCAATGTACCACGCCAGAGTACTGTTCTAGGGTAATGCTCTAGTGTACTGCGCTAACCTATTTCACCTGTGTATGAGGTAGATAATTTATAACGGCGATATTGCACCTGTGTAGTACGCCTGCATGACGTCAGTGTATGCCTTGATGCTCTACCCTTATGTGCCCATGTTTATCTATTTGTGTATGTATTGATTTATCTATCGCTGTATGCAAATTTTAAACTGTTCTTTTAAACTGTTCTTTATAAACTGATCATCACTGCAGCAATTTAAAATACACACCACAGCTTAACGTGCCAAAGTAAATGCACGCACGAATGTCTAAATTCGGCGTACTCACAGCTAAAATCAAAAACCTTACGGGTGGCAAACATGATTAACAACACGACCAAACAAGCTTCACAAGACGCTATAGAATGGGCGATAACCCATGGCATGGTAATTAAAACTACGCCTTATTCAGCGTCTCACACCGCATTTAGCTTTACGCCAACCGCCATTAGCCGTGAACGTTTTCAACACTTAGTCGCTTCGGTCAACCTGCTAGGTAAGTTAGTCCACTTCGCATCAGAAGATCATCAATTTTTAAGTCATGCTATCGCGCCAATCACCTCAGGCGAGCCTTTCTTTAAAGCCTTACTCGAGATGCATGATGCAATCCATGACCCCGATAACGCTAATAACTGTTGCCATAGCCGTTCTAAAAATCGTGATTCAAATAATGCCGACAAGCACAGCGACGCTGCTAGTGGAAATAGCGCTAATGAAATAAGTACCAATGAAAGCAGCGCTAAACGATTGCCGCTATTAATTATGCGCAGCGACTTTATGGATGATGCCGCTTTAGGGCCTAAGCTCATTGAGTTCAACGGCATCGCCGCAGGTATGGGACCATTTGGTCAAAGAGTCCATGAATTACATAAATACCTACAACAGCAATGGCCAGATGAATTTAAGCAGTGGTCAAGCCATCAAGGCACTGAACTTGTCGCAAACCAGGCCATAGAACGCTTATCTCAAGGTATTGCCAACGCGACGTTTAAGATTAAACACGAGTTTACAAATAGCGTTAACGATAACGTTATCGATAGCATTGAAAATACCCCGCCGGTATTTTTGATGGTGGTACAAGAAAACGAAGACAACGTGTACGACCAACATCTGCTTGAAGATGCACTACAAGCTAAAGGGATTAGAACGGTCAGACATACTTTTCGCGAATTGCACGACAAACTCTCAACCGGTAAAAATCACAGATTGTTATTAGAAGGTGTCGGCCCCATCGATACTGTATATCTGCGCGCGGGCTATCAGTATAGTGATTATCATGCCAATGACATCATCAGCCGCGTATGCTGCGAAGCATTAATGCAAACTCGAATTTTTATCGAAAAACACCGAGTAGCCGTAAACGCCACCGTAAGCCAACAGCTTGCCAGCAGCAAACGGGTACAGATGTTACTGTCATCTATGGCGCCCGATGCCCTCACCCAATTTGGTTTAACCCTAGATGAGGCCAAAACTGTTAAAGGCTTACTTGGCGAAATGCGCCCCGTCACCAAAGACAGCACAGCCTTAATATCTCAAAGCAGCGTTGATGATTGGGTACTTAAAAACCAAGGCGAAGGTGGCGGCCACTGCATATTTAGTGATGATATACAGCCAAAGCTGATGGAACTCAGCCCCAGCGAATATCAAGCCTGGTCACTTATGCGAAGATTGCACCCAACAGCAAGACCCACAACCGCGTTAACCGTTCGCAAAGGTGAGTTACATCAAGTCGATGACTTAATCAGCGAAATAGGCATGTTCACCGTTCATATCGACGGCGCTGCAGCGATTGATGTAAAAAAATTATCTGTTGAAAAAGTAGACGTTGAAATAGTAGCCACTAAAAATTTAGACGAGAAAATCTTAAACGAACAAGCGACCGACAAAAAAGCCTACGCAGGTTACTTGATCAGAAGTAAATCAGCCCGCACCACAGAAGGCGGCGTGCACAGCGGCATGGGAGTATTAGATTCGCTGGTTTTTAGTGACTGAGTTTAGTGATTAGCGATTGAAAATAGAGATAGTGATAAAAGAAAATAGCCAACACAAATTGGCTATTTTCTTGAAGTAAGGAGTTCTAACTAATTAATGAACAATAGCCATTTACCACGGCGAATATGGCGAAGCCATGTGCAACTAAGCGAGAGCTAGGGATAGCGAACTGGCCGTTAAACACAGATGTTATTGGGACACAGAGGCCACGAAGAAAGGCAACAGCTCGTAGTAAGCTCACATGTCACTACTTCTGTGGGACGCTATAAAGCCGTCCTTGGCCGCTCTGCGGTTTCATCCTTGAAACCTAAGCCCACAGCCGCATCGACATCTGATTATTCATCTATCTGAATTAGCTGCCTCAGATGTTACAAACTCATTTCTGGACATAAGCTATTCACCACGGCGAATATGGCGAAGCCATGTGCTAATAAGCGAGAGCTAGGGATAGCGAACTGGCCGTTAAACACGGATGTTATTGGGACACGGAGCGCTACGCTACACGAAGAAAAGCAACAGCTAGAACAAAAGCAACAGTAAAAGGCTCGTCATCAAACATTTTAATCTTTTGCTCTACGATCTTCTCCGTGACCTCCGTGAAAGCGAAGCGCTTCGTGGTGAGATTCGTGCTTTGTAAAAATGATGCTAACGTTAAATTTATACCTTAGGTAAACACTGTTTTTGGGGCATTTTCAAGCTAGATAGCAAACCACTACGGCCTAATAAATACACCAATTATCCGGTGTAGATACGGCCGTGACCGTCCATGACATGGACGTCATGGCCGAGCTTCCAAGGATGGACTTGTTGCGTGTCACGGCAGTGTCTGCACATGCGCCCGCTGCAGGCGATTGATAACTCTAAAGCGACAATTGAGAACTCGCTTCCCCGTAGCAACTACCCAAAAAATGTAATCAGCCTTCACTTGAAGGTAAACATGTTTTGGGGCATTAACATGCTAAAGCTAACCGCTTCACGTGAATTATCCCTATGTTCTTCGCCAACTTTCATCGACCTCTAAACCCAACTAAGTCAGCTGAACCTTGTCATCATTAATCGCAGCTTCAAATTGCTTACCCGCCAGCCACAAAGATGATTCACTTTGCAGCGCTAACTGATAAGCCCATGCGGCAATCGCCTCTGAGCGGCCACTTTCACACACAAAGTAGTTGCTGAGTTCTGTTGTGATCAGTTTTTCATTTTGAATGATGTTTTGTTCATGCCAGCGATCTTTGTGTTCTTGCGCTGCTAGGTGGTCGCGTTTGGCATTGTTGCAACTGCGATGCGCTAGTACAAAATTATGCCCTAGATCGTTGGGGTATCTCGCCCACGGGATAAAATGATCGACCTCGGCCTTGTTATGTTCGCTCTCTTTTAGCGGCTTATTACAGTAGAAGCACTTCCCTTGCTGGATCTGTTCAAATACGGGTCTTGCACTAATAATCGAGCTCCGGTCGCTACCAAATAAAAACTCTGACAAGTTGCCTTTACCACCCAGTACCGCATAGTTTGCAAGAAAGGCGCTGACCTTTTGTGTCCAGTGAGTTCTTGAAAGCGATACCACAAGGTCGTAAAAACGTCTAAAACAAAAGGCGATACCTGGTTTAAGTACAATATACTTTTGAGACTTATCATGGCTGTAGTAAAAGCATTCCTCTTTACCCGCAAGAAGCTGTAAACGCCAAAGCGGCCCTTGTTTAAATGTATTGCGGGTTTTACTCACCAGTTTGTTCCAGCCAGCATGTTGTTTTAGCTGATTAAGCGTGCGTATGCCTTGCTGACGAAATGCCGCTAAATCTCTGACCAATGCAGATTGTTCGCCGGAATTTTGTAAAAGAATAAAGGGGTTATTATCAACGCCGTGATAAGGCAGCGAGTGTTGCCAATATAGCTCGATGAACTTCACTACTAACTCATCGATGGTAATAACGCTGTCTAATGTATCGTGCAGGTTTGCTGTCACATCACTGTGTAGTGGTCGCTCTATACAGATATCAGCAAGTGCGTGTAGCAGTGCAAATTTGTATGTAGCGACAAAATCGCCTTCCACCAATAAACGCTGTAAATAGGTGATGAAATCAACTTGCAGTTGAGCATCCACTTGAGGTGCAAAATCTAATCTCATACATTTTCACCTAATAAGGCGTTAGCATTATCACTTAGTGGAACAACCTCGCCTGTTGGGGGCTCCTTGGTGATAGTCGACCTTTGTAAAACAACGGTTTCCCAATGCACCTCGGCTCGTCCTAACTTGTCTTGTTCTGCAGTTACACTATCGATTATTGTCAGCCCCACTTTAGCGCTCATTGTTGCAAGCTCTGCAATACTCACTTGATGCATCTCTCGCTCATCGCCACTTGGGCCATGGCGTAGTGTGATTATCAGCTTGCCTGTAGGTTCTAGTAGTTGTGTTAATCGATTCAAGGATTGTGAACGCTCTGATGCAGGGATGTGCATCCATACGGCACTCAGTAGGATCAGCTTAAATCGCAGTCCCGTTGTAACTAGCGCATCCGTTTTAGCTAACGCATCTAATGTGGCGAGCGCGTTAAGCTCTGGTAATGAATCCTGTAACCACGTGACGTTAAGGCTTTGAGTAAGTTTTTGGCCTATTGCAGCCAGTTCATGTGCGGGCTCGACAGCATACACAGTTATGGCTTGCTGCTCGGATGCCTGCTCTGCGAAGTATTTAACATCTCGGCCTGAGCCCGCGCCAATATCTAACACATTAACTCTTACATTACCTCTCATATGAGTTAAGCAGGCTTGCTCACTTAATGAGGCTTGTAACGGCGATTGACTGGATTTTGCGTGAGACATAAAGATATCGGCTAAGTGATGAAACCAACTAGCATGGACTTCTTTAAAGGTTTTAGAGTCATACTGCTCAGCAAGTTTAGCCGCATGCATGTTATAGAAGTTAGTTGTGTTGCGTTGTTTTTGCTCTGAGATCACTAGCACATTCCCTTGTGTTACTCGCTTAAGCTCGTTTGTTAGGTCATCACTTCTGAATCAATCTTGGTACGAATCGAGGTTAATCTAGAAAGGTTCAAGATTCATTGCACGGATAATTACTGCAATCAAATTAGCACATTACGTTAGCAAAAAGAATAATCGGTTCATGACTTTATATCTATTTAGTTTGATCAAACTCACGAAATTATTGAGGTGTGATATCAAGCCGTGATTTAACGCTAGAGAGTCGGAATTTTTGGCGGGGAATGTATCGCTATCTATTGCTCTGTAATAGGAACATACTGGAGTAGTTACTTAAGAGTTTTACGCTATACAAAGCTATTTTGAGAAACAAAAAGCCTTTAGTTGATGAAAAGACAACTTTAGGTTCATTACTTTACATTAGGTGGTAAGTATCATGAGTAAAGGACAAGACAGTAAAAAGAACGTTAAAAAGAAACCGCTTTTAACTGCTAAAGAGAAGAAAGCCGCAAAAACGGCCAAGAAAGTGCCGTCATCGTTTATTAACTAGTCAGCAATGGCCGTCGCGTATTTTGTATTGTTGCGATGGCCACTATCATTGGCAGAACTCAAACATCTAAGCTCCAATTATCTAAGCTCCAATTATCTAAGCTCAAACATCTGAACTCAAACATTTGGGCTTCAATTATCCAAGATCAAACACATACTCTTAAGTATCTGATTATAAACTAGTTATGTTGGTTTGCATTAGTTATCTGGGTTTACATTAGCTGGCATAACCATTCACTCGTTCTAAATGAGTTTTATGCAAATGACCAGGAAAAATGTTATTGCTGAAGGTTACTGCTAAATGTTAATGCTTAAGCCTAGTCGCTAATATGTATTAGCTCAGACTTGGTCTTTACGTTCACTGATGCACTCGTACGATCCCATTTCAAACAGTCGGCAGATCCATGGGCGGTTTTCGTAGATAGTGCACATTAAGGTGTCTCTATCAACTGCAGAGCACCAACCGTCATCAAGGCGTAACATGGTTTCGGCGCCATATTCGTCGACACTGATATGCTCATCTGGTACGCCAGTATCGGTCACTATCATGACTTCTAAACGGCAGCAACACGCTTGGCAATTTGAGCAGGTGATCTCGGTGTTAATCACGGGATCGGATATATCTTTTACGTCAATGTTCATAAACAGCAGTATTAAATTTAATGGCTGCTAGGATACGCTAAAACTGCAGTTTTCACGACTTATTTGCTCTTTCTCGTTCTTATAACCGCTCTACTAACGGCCTTATTTAAGATTACTTTGCTTGGTGTGAGTTGTTTTATATAGCAATAGTCTTAAACCGCAATCAAATTTTCAATAACCAGCTGTGTACAAAATACTACTGACTTTGTACCGTCAGTGGGACTTGTCTATTGTTGTTTTATCGCTATGAGCTAGCACTCATATCGAGTGTCAGCTTAGCTTTTAATATGAGCTCAACAGGTTACAACATGAAATCAGGTCGCTACGCTTAAACGTAGTCATGCATCTCATTTTTAGATACCGTTAGTTAATCCGATAGACACTTGTATCACTTATGACATAATCGACTGATAATATTAACGTTATTGATTAGAACCTAATAAATGAAGGCTATTATCGCAGTCACCTCGCTGTTTATCGCGAGTATTTCTACAAGCTTTGCCAACGAGCTAACAGTCAACATTATGACCATCTCAGAAGAGGCGTATCATAATGAAATGACCAAACGTAAGCCTTACCCACAAACCACGATTGAAAAAATTACTGACCAAAAACAATTAATGGCCTCTCTTTCTGGTCGCTTAGTGCTAGACGGTTATTTAGAGATAAAAAATAGCAACGCAGAGCGTATTATTAAACTTGAGCATTTCGATGATGAATGCTTATTCAATGCGTACTACCCTCAAGAGCAGAGCCTGTATTTTACATGTGGCCATGAATCTGACACGGTAATATCTATGGTCGATGGTCGTTACATTGATGAAACACCAGAACTACGAATTTACTCTCCGGATGGTAAGTACAGACTTTCTGGCTACTACAATGGACAAGAGCCAAGTTCATTTATACAAAAAAAGGTAGATAACCAATGGGTAACAATGTCAGAGAATGCCAAGCCTGCTGACGAAAGTTCAACCGGTTACTACCTTTACTTTATTAGCGAATTTACTTGGATAACCGATAGGCATTTTGTATTTAAAAATCCTTTTAACACCACGTTCTATATGGGTGACACCAATGCTGAGGTTGCGGCAAAGTGAGCTTAATATACAAAAGCCATCATTGAGAAGACTCGAATGATGGCTTTTAATCATTGCTTTAATCATGGCTTTCAATCAGAAACTTTCAATTGAGCCCGACGCCTTTGCTTGAATCTGAGATAGACATTTCAGAGATCCACTCATGAAATCCATCCTCAACCTTAAATTCAAAATCAATCACAACCTCAATCTCAATCTCAACGTTAAAAGGTATCTCCCGGCACCCTTACCCATCCTTCCATCAGTACGCGCGCGCTGCGGCTCATGACGGCTTTGTTAACTTTCCATTGTCCATCAATCAGGCTCGCCTGTGCGCCCACTTTAAGTGTGCCTGAAGGATGCCCAAAGGTGACAAAGCCTTTATTGACTCTAGCAGCTATTGCAACGCGCTTCCCCTCACCTGCGGCAATACTCACTAACGTACCGGGAATCGCGGCTGCAGTGCCTATAGCGACGGCAGCGGTGCCCATCATGGCGTGATGCAGTTTGCCCATAGACAGTGCGCGTACGTTTAAATCTATCACCTCTTTTGAAATGGCTTTACCACTTGATGAGGTGTAATCGATAGGGTCAGCAACAATGGCGACCTTAGGCGTATGCTGTCGACTCGCCGCTTCATCTATGTGGTTAATCAGCCCCATCTGCACTGCGCCATGGGCACGTATGGTTTCAAACATGGCTAATACTGTGTCGTCACCGTTAATCGCATCTTGTAGCTCGGCACCTGTGTAACCCAGTTCAGCAGCATTGATAAATACCGTCGGGATCCCCGCGTTGATCATAGTGGCTTGCAAAACACCACTTGGTACCACATCAGTTGGCACCATTAAGTTGTCGATTAAGTTGCCGGTTGGGAACATTGCGCCGTCGCCATCGGCGGGGTCGATAAACTCAACTTGGACCTCAGCTGCGGGGAACGTGACACCATCAAGTTCAAAATCACCAGTCTCTTGCACTTTTCCGTGGGTGATGGGTACATGGGCTATGATGGTTTTACCGATGTTTTTTTGCCAAATTCGCACAACGGCAATGCCATTTTCTGGTATTCGGCTTCTATCAACAAGCTCATTACTGATGGCAAATGACCCCACTGCAGCAGTTAAATTACCGCAGTTACCACTCCAGTCGACAAAAGGACGGTCGATAGCGACTTGACCAAATAGGTAATCGACATCGTGATCTTCGCGTTCGCTCTTGGCAAGGATAACGGTTTTGCTAGTGCTTGACGTTGCACCGCCCATGCCGTCGGTTTGTTTGCCGTAAGGATCGGGGCTGCCTATCACTCTAAGTAGCAATGCATCACGGGCAGCGCCTGCGACCTGCGCTTCTTTAGGTAAGTCTGTTAAGTTAAAAAATACCCCTTTGCTGGTACCGCCACGCATGTAGGTGGCTGCGACTTTAATTTGCGGGGCAAATGCTTTGCTTGGTTTTGATTCAGTTGATGTGGTCATGTGTTTTACCGTTTGAATGCTTGATAGCTGGTTATTTCACTAACAAACGAGTCCGAAATCAGCCATGACTCTTTTGAGACATGCTTTCATTCGGTCCCGCACTAACTAGCATGGCCAAAGTAGAAAGCGTTAAATTTAGTCGACGATATTGCTGAGTAGATGAGCTTCGGTGGCTTTTTTGGCTTCGATGCCACCCCAGAGCCTACAAGGATGTACTTGCGGCGTCTCATCTACATTGCAATATCGTTTCCTACCTCTGTAGCTAAACCATTGCTCCAACTTTTAATTAGCCGAAGACTTCTTACTCTCTCATTCGCTGAAGGCTCTGTTGAAGACTCTCTATTTATTTCGCTGAAGGCTCTCTATTTATTTCGCTGAAGGCTCATGTTGAGGACTCCAAAAAGTCTTGGGCGAAACGCTGGAGTATGCCGCCCGCGTCATAGATTGACACCTCTTCTGCGGTATCGAGGCGACACTTAACCGGGATCTCAACCACTTCGCCATTGCTGCGGGTCATGATCACCGTTAGCAATGCGCCCGGCGTGCGTTCACCCAGCACATCGTAGGTTTCTGTGCCATCAATCTGATAGGTGTGACGATTAGCGCCATTGGTAAACTCAAGCGGCAATACGCCCATGCCGACTAAGTTAGTGCGGTGTATTCGCTCAAAACCTTCGGCAACAATCACTTCAACTCCTGCAAGGCGTACTCCTTTTGCGGCCCAGTCTCGACTCGAGCCTTGACCGTAATCGGCACCTGCAATAATGATAAGTGGCTGCTTGCGCGCCATGTAGGTTTCAATCGCTTCCCACATGCGTGACTCAATGCCTTCTGGCTCTATACGTGCGTAAGAGCCTTGCTTAACTTCAACTTCACCATTGCTACCAAGCTTAGTGACCATTTCATTAAACAGTTTTGGATTAGCAAAGGTAGCGCGCTGGGCGGTTAAATGGTCGCCGCGGTGAGTCGCATAGGAGTTAAAGTCGACTTCTGGTAAACCCATTTTATCTAAATACGCGCCAGCAGCACTGTCGAGCATAATTGCATTAGATGGCGACAGATGATCGGTGGTGATGTTGTCGCCCAGTACTGCAAGCGGCCGCATTCCCTTCATAGTGCGCTCGCCTGCGAGTGCGCCTTCCCAATAAGGCGGGCGGCGAATGTAAGTACTTTGTGGTCGCCACTCGTATTGAGGATTGACCTTCTGCTGGTTATCGTCGCCATAGTCGACTTTAAGGTCGAACATCGGCTCGTATACTTTACGGAATTGTTCCGGCTTTACACTTTTTGCGATCACCGCATCAATCTCTTCATCTGATGGCCAAAGATCGTTAAGTAAAATATCGTTGCCGTCATTGTCTTGGCCCAGTGCATCCTTTTCAATATCAAAACGAATAGTGCCAGCAATAGCGTAGGCAACCACCAATGGCGGTGACGCTAAGAAAGCTTGCTTGGCGTAAGGGTGAATTCGACCGTCGAAGTTACGATTACCAGAAAGTACCGCAGTTGCGTACAAATCACGGTCGATGACTTCTTGCTGAATTTTCGGATCAAGCGCGCCGCTCATGCCGTTACAAGTGGTACAGGCAAAACCGACAATGCCAAAGCCCAGTTGCTCAAGCTCTGTAAGCAAGTTGGCGTCTTCTAAATACAGTTGCACCGTTTTTGAACCCGGTGCCAATGAGGTTTTTACCCACGGCTTACGCGTCAATCCTTTTGCATTCGCGTTACGTGCAAGTAACCCTGCGGCAATCACATTGCGCGGATTAGAGGTGTTGGTACAACTGGTGATCGCGGCAATAATACAGGCGCCGTCAGGCATTAAGCCTGCTTTGTCACCCGTCATATCCTCAAGTTCACCACTTATGCCTTTAGCGGCAAGGTCTGCTGTAGCAACGCGGCGATGCGGGTTTGATGGACCAGCAATGTTACGCCCAACGCTTGATATATCGAAACGCAGCACGCGTTCATATTCAACATTTTCAAGGGTATCGGCCCAAAGTCCTGCCTGTTTGGCGTAGGTTTCCACAAGTTTCACTTGTTTGTCGTCACGTCCGGTCAGCTTGAGGTAATCAATGGTCTTATCATCGATGTAGAACATGGCAGCCGTGGCGCCAAACTCTGGTGTCATGTTTGAAATCGTTGCTCTATCGCCTAAGGTGAGGTTAGCTGCACCTTCACCAAAGAACTCAAGGTACGTCGATACCACTTTTTCATTACGCAAAAACTCGGTAATCGCCAGCACGATATCGGTTGCGGTAATGCCACTTTGGTGTTTGCCTACCAGCTCAACCCCCACGATATCTGGAAGACGCATATAAGATGGACGACCTAGCATAACGCTTTCCGCTTCTAGTCCACCCACACCGATAGCAATGACGCCCAGCGCATCGACATGTGGCGTGTGGCTGTCGGTACCGACTAAGGTATCTGGAAAGGCTACGCCGTCACGGGACTGCACCACAGGTGACATTTTCTCTAAGTTAATTTGATGCATAATGCCGTTACCCGGCTGGATCACATCAATATTTTTAAAGGCTGTTTTGGTCCAGTTGATAAAATGAAATCTGTCTTCGTTACGTCTATCTTCAATGGCGCGGTTTTTCTCAAACGCATCTTTTTCAAAACCAGCGTGTTCAACAGCTAACGAGTGATCGACAATCAGCTGTGTCGGTACCACGGGGTTTACTTTGGCTGGGTCGCCGCCCTTTTCAGCAATGGCATCACGTAGACCTGCCAAATCCACCAGCGCGGTTTGACCAAGAATATCGTGGCACACCACGCGTGCAGGATACCAAGGAAAATCAAGATCGCGTCTACGCTCGATGATCTGTGTTAGGCAATCGGTTAATGTGTCAGGCGAGCAGCGACGCACTAGGTTCTCGGCATAGACACGCGAACTGTACGGTAGTTTGGCATAAGCGCCAGGGCTGATGGCATTAACGGCGGCCTCAGTATCAAAATAGTCTAATTCTGTGCCGGGCAAAGGTTTACGGTATTGGGTGTTGATATCAGTCATGATGCATTCCAATTTAATTCGTACAGGTTCGAGGGCGCTTCGCTTCTAGGTACTAGGTGTTAGGTTCTAGGTGCTAGAGCGTTCGCAGGCTCACTGCTAGGACGCTTCGCGGCTAGAGCGGGCTGCGCCCTGCTATACAGTCAAAAGCTAAGATAAGGTGCTAGGGCGCTTTGCTTTTAGGTCCTAGGTCCTAGGTCCTAGGTCCTAGGTCCTAGGTCCTAGGTCCTGAGTTCTAAGTCCTGAGCTCTAAGTCCTGAGCTCTAAGTCCTGAGTTCTAGGTCCTGAGCTCTAAGTCCTGAGCTCTAAGTCCTAGGTCTAAGTCCTAGGTCCTGAGTTCTAGCTTCTATCTTTCACTGATAGGTGTGACCGTACGTGGCTCGCTACCGGTATAGTCTGCGCTTGGGCGGATAATACGGTTGTTAGCGCGCTGCTCCATCACGTGCGCTGCCCAGCCAGTAAGGCGTGAGCAGACAAAGATAGGCGTAAATAACTTAGTTGGAATGCCCATAAAATGGTAAGCCGATGCGTGGAAGAAATCGGCGTTACAGAACAGCTTCTTGCTGTCCCACATAAACTCTTCACAAGCGACTGAGATATCGTAAAGTGAGGTGTCGCCAAACTCGTTAGCTAGCTTTTCTGACCAGCCTTTAATGATCACGTTACGTGGATCTGAGGTGCGGTAAATCGCATGACCAAATCCCATGATTTTTTCTTTGCGCTCAAGCATGCCAGCCATTTGGATTTTTGCATCTTCTGGCGAGCTAAACTTTTGGATCATATCCATAGCCGCTTCATTAGCACCGCCATGCAGTGGGCCACGGAGCGTACCGATTGCCCCAGTAATACACGAGAACATGTCTGATAAGGTTGACGCACAAACCCGCGCCGTAAAGGTTGAAGCATTAAACTCATGCTCTGCGTACAGAATGAGTGATACATCCATTACGCGGCGATGTTGCTCAGATGGCGCTTTGCCATTAAGCAGGTGCAAGAAGTGTCCAGCGATTGAGTCTTCATCGGTTACGCTGTCAATTTCAACGCCTTCATGAGAGAACTTGTACCAGTAGCACATGATGGCTGGAAACGCGGCCAGCAAACGGTTTGCTGCTTTGTTTTGCTCGCTAAAGTCATTTTCAGGCTCAAGATTACCTAAGAATGAACAGCCGGTACGCATTACATCCATTGGGTGAGCATCGGCAGGAATGCGTTGTAGCACTTCTTTTAATGCCTTTGGAAGATCACGCTGAGCAAATAGCTCCGTTTTATAGTGATCAAGCTGTATTTGATTAGGAAGCTCGCCGTTAAACAACAAGTAAGCCACTTCTTCAAATGTTGCGTTATCGGCGAGATCTGATATGTCGTAACCACAATACGTTAAGCCCGAACCCGACTTGCCCACGGTACAAAGTGAGGTTTCACCTGCGCTTTGACCACGTAGGCCCGCTCCGCTTAGCTTTTTATCAACCGCTTGTTTTTCCGATGTTTTTGTATCAACCATGACTGTCTTCCTTTTCAATTTGTATTGCTGGTGGCTAAAACGTTAACGTCTTGCCCCGCATTTTTTATAATTTTTTTGCTTATGACTGTGACACTTAACTACGTGCCCAAACACAAGTTGTAAGGTATGCGCGTCGCGGCATGTTGACCGCGACTTTCTCTTGTTTACAGGTTTTTACCTTCGGCAAACAGGCTATCTAGCTTTTGCTCGTAATCGTGGTAGCCCAAGTAATCGTATAGATCCATGCGAGTTTGCATTGAATCAACCACCGCCTTTTGATCGCCATTTTCTAAAATGGAGCTGTAAACCATCTCAGCCGCTTTGTTCATTGCTCTAAAGGCGCTCAGTGGATAAAGCACCATAGAGGCGCCCCACTCGCCCAGCTGCTCTTTGTTCCATAACTCGGTTTGGCCAAACTCGGTGATATTGGCGAGAATTGGAACATCTAGCGCATCGGCGAACGCGCGGTAGTGCTCTTCGGTTTTTACCGCTTCGGCAAAAATGCCGTCAGCACCTGCCGCGACATAGGCTTTAGCACGTGCAATCGCCGCCTCTAAGCCTTCTTGAGCAAATGAGTCAGTGCGGGCCATGATGAAAAAATCAGGATCAGTACGGGCATCGACTGCCGCTTTTATGCGATCAACCATCTCTTGGGTCGACACAATCTCTTTATTTGGACGGTGGCCACAACGCTTTTGTGCTACTTGATCTTCCATGTGTACTGCTGCTGCGCCGGCCTTTTCCATGTCGCGAATGGTTTTAGCAATATTGAACGCGCCGCCCCAGCCGGTGTCGATATCCACCAGCAAAGGTAAGTCACAAGCAGAAGTAATACGCTGCACATCAACAATCACGTCGTTTAGTGATGTCATGCCAAGATCGGGTAAGCCGTATGATGCGTTGGCCACGCCACCGCCAGACAAGTAAATCGCCTGATGACCAATCTTTTTAGCCATCATCGCCGAATAAGCATTGATGGTACCAACGATTTGAAGGGGCTTATTTGCCGCTAGTGCTTCACGAAACTTCTTTCCTGCGCTCATGTGCTGTTCCTTTTGTTTATCGCTTGCTGTGCTGTGGTCTTTACTGGGCTTAGGGCTTAGCTCAAGCACGGCAAAATTTATAATGATATTTTAACTGTCAATTGTTGATTTTTTATGGTTTTGATAAATCATTAGCGAGTTTGTTTTCAATACTCGATTTTGAATATAAAATATGCCGACGCATCAGCATCTCGGCAAGCTCGGCGTCTCGGTTACAGATGGCTTGCACTATGTGTTTATGCTCATCAAAGGCGGTCGTAACACGTGGGCCTGTCATGCCCAGTTGCACGCGATACATACGTACTAAATGATAAATGCCATCAATAAGCATCGAGATTAAATGTTTATTCTTACTGCCTAAGATGATGCGATAGTGAAAATCGACGTCGCCCGCTTCTTGGTAATAACTGCCTGCTGATTGGACTTTCTCAAAGTGGCTATTGAGCAAAGATTGCAAATCATCAATCTCTTGGTCGATCATATTTAATGCCGCTAACCTTGCAGCCATCCCTTCAAGGGACTCTCTCACTTGATAAAGCTCGATTAATCCCTCAGCAGTTAAACTCACTACCCTTGCGCCCACATTGGCTCTGCGCTCAACTAAATGACTGGCCTCTAGACGATTAATCGCTTCGCGGATCACTGCGCGGCTGACGCTGTATTTTGTCGACAACTCGGTTTCACTCAGCTTTGAGCCCTGCACAATCTCGCCCTCTACAATCGCTTTACGTAGCTGAAAGAAGGTTTTGTCTGCACTGGTAACGGGCTGTTCGTTGAAAAATGTCATCGAAAATACAATATTAGTTTTTAATGGATTGTCGACAATCTAGCCAGATAACAATAAACAGTCAACAGTAAACCAACAAATTGTCGACAAAGTTAGAGTAAAGCCTAACAGCCAATTATCTATGACTGGCTAAATATATGGCGCGAAATCGTTACAGAGTCACCTTAAAAACAAGTCGATTTTATACAGGCTCTGTTGGCGTTTTATCATTAGACTTAGTAGGCACAAAACTGACCAAACGTATAAAACTTATGCTGCACAACCTGTTAGGCATGCTGTACAGTGGTAGCAAATTAAGCACACTGCATTAGCCGCAAACAGGGAGCGAATAATGATAATGTTAATCCTTAATGGCAAAAAAGCCGGATTACCACAGATCAGAGAAACCGTTTTAGCGCTTCGCGCTCAAGGTCACAAAGTAGAAGTGCGCTGTACCTGGGAAGGCGGTGATGTTAAGCGATTTGTAAAAGAAGCCAGTAACCTCGGTATTACGCGCGTAATTGCGGGGGGCGGAGACGGAACCGTTAATGAAGTCGCTGAAGCAATTGTTCAACTTAGCCCTGCCGATCCTGCTTTAGAATTAGCGATTTTACCTTTAGGTACCGCTAATGATTTTGCAAGCGCCTGTTTAATCCCCACAGAGATAGAAAGTGCATTAGCTCTTGCCGTTAATGGCAATGCTGTTGCAATTGATATGGCGAAAGCAAATGAACGCCACTTTATCAATGTCGCATCAGCAGGTTTTGGCGCGAAAGTTACAGTTGATACGCCTGTTGAATTAAAAGACCTACTTGGTGGCCAGGCCTACTTTCTCTCTGGATTAGTGCAAGCACTTAACTTTAAGCCTTATCAGGGACAAGTCTCTGCGACACTGGCAAACGGTGACAAAGTTGATCTCAATGGTGAGGGGTTACTCGGCGCCATTTGTAACGGCCGCTTAGCGGGGGGTGGACAAAATCTAGCACCTAACGCCTTACTCAATGACGGTCTGTTAGATGTGTTGTTAATTAAACATTTTCCTACATCTGCGCTTAAGCAAGTTGTCGATGAACTAAAACAACCGTTAGTTAATGCCAAGGATGTTGATGGGAAGCATGTTGATGACAAGTACGTTAATCGAATGCAAGTGACTGAAATAACCTTAACCTCAACACAGTCTTTGCCTGTAAACCTTGACGGCGAGCCAACTTCATATTTACTTCATCACATAAAAGTCTTACCTAAAGCGATAAAGCTTGTTTGTCCTGAAAATTGCCCCGTTTTGATTCAAGACTAACGTCTGAACGCCTGAACGCCTGAACGAATTATCGAATTATCGAATTATCGAATTAAAACAATAAAGCAGTGCCTAGCACTGCTTTTATTGCTTAAACCACGAGCCATTTACGGATTTTTGCTAATTAAGGCTGCCTGTCAGCAAGGTTTTATTTGTCACTTGCCAGTTACCCCCTAGCGCTTTATGCAGGCCAATGGTCATGTGCGCCGTTTGCAGTTTTGCGGCAACGACTCGATCTTTTAGCATATTTTGCTGCCGCTGAGCATCCAAAATAGACAAGTAATCACTGAGACCGGCTTTGTACAATGACTTGGCTTTATTAACCGCATTAGTCGTTTCTTGTTCAGCCTCTATCACTAACTGCACATATTGTTGACTGTGGCCATACCCTTGCAATAGCGTTTCAACCTCACCAAATGCGGCAATTACCGCGTACTGATAGCTCAATACACTGGCATCAAAACGTGCATTTTGCATGTCTACGATGGCGTCGCCGCGGCCACCATCAAATACATTCCAACTCACCCCCACAGCGCCAAGCCAGGCGACGGAGTCACTGCTAAATAAATCATCAAAATCTTTTGCCAGCACACCTGGCGAGCCCGTTAAAAACACTTTCGGGTATTGAGCTGCAATCGATGCTGCGCGCTCTTCGTTCAATGCTGCCATTTCGCGCTCTGCTATCTTAATATCAGGGCGACGATTTAACAGCTCAGCAGGCAAGCCTGTTGGGATAACCCCTTTAAAGTTGGGCAACGGCATAACCTTAGCGAACCTTTGCTGTGCTTGTTTGGGCGTTTCCTCTAATAAAATGGCTAAACGCTGCTTATGCACGTTCTCAGCTATCTCGAGTTGTGGTAGCACCGATTGCGTGGCTGCTAACATTGCCTTTGCCTGCGCTTCATCAAGCTTTGAGCCGTAGCCGCTCTTAACCATCAGCTTAACCAGATCCAGAGTATGTTGTTGATCTGCTATGGTCTGCAACGCTATTTGCTGTCGTTCCTGTGCGCCTCGCATTTGCAAATAATTGTGGATCACATCTGATGTTATCAATGTGGTTAAGCCCTCACGCATAATCACCACCTGATCTTTACGAATAGCGGCTGCATTGGCTTGTCTGTCGATCCGGCCAAATAGATCAACCTCCCAGGCAATGGTTGCTCCCGCAAAAAAGGCACTGTTATTGTCATCAACTAGACCTAAAGATTCTCCCGTCATGGGATGAGTCGCGGTAATGGCACTGCCTAACAATGGGTCATTTTCACTGATTTGCGCATTGCCAAACCCAGCCCCTAAATTGACGGTTGGCACGTTAAAAGATTCTATCGCTTGTTGATAAGATTGCGCCATCTTGACCCGCTGCGCGGCAATTTTAAGCGGTATAGCTTGGTTTTGTGCGTCGATGACCAGTTGATTCAGTATTGGATCATTAAACTGCTGCCACCACGCACTATTTTCACTGCGTTGCTGCTTATTACCTGCGATGGTACCTTGAACACCTTGGTTTAAATATTCACTGTCTAAATGGCTGGTTGGTGCTTGATAGTCTGGGCCAACGGCGCAGCCTGAGAGCATTAACGCAATCGCTATTGGTGCAAGAGGTAAAAGTTTCATATTATTTTTGCTCCAAAACAGCTTGAGTTAATGGCGTGGAAACGTGTTGGCAGTTAAGTTCACTGTTGCGATAAAACAAACAGTAAAACGCCGGCATAATAAACAACGACAGCACAGTTGCAGCAGCTAGGCCACCAATAATGGTTGCCGCCATTTGATCAAACAACCTGTCACTTAAGAGGGGGATCATGCCTAGCGCCGTGGTCAGTGCTCCCATTGATATCGCCATAGTACGATTTAGCGTCGCCGCTTTTACCGCCTCTTTAAGAGGTTTATGAGCAGCGCGCTCAAGTTCAATTTGATCCATCAACACAATGCCATTTTTGATGATCATGCCTGCTAAAGTAATAGCACCAATAAGCGCCATAAAACCAAAGGGTTTATCAAGTAATAGTAAAGTCCAAGTTGCACCAATTGCCGCTAAAGGAAGCGTAATTAGAATAATGGCCGGCTGCTTAAAGCCGTTGAACATCGCCACCATGATCACCACCATCATCAACAATGCTTTAGGCATTTGGTTTAACGTGTCAGAGATTGCACGATCTTCATCATAGTACTCACCACCCCATTCAAATGAATAGCCTGCAGGCAGTTCAATCGCCTCAATTTGAGCTTTGACTTGATTACGTGCCTGCGCTGGAGTGATATCAAATACATCCGCTTGGGCGGTAATGGTCGGTACCCGGTTGCGACGCCAAATCATGCTCTCTTCAAATTTAAGCTCAAACTCATCAACCACCTGCCCCAGTGGTACACTGTGAATACCTAACAGTGAACGGACTGGCAAGGTTTGTAGATGACTTAAGTCGCTGTCTGCACTTCTAAAGCTAATTGGGATCAGTTGATCGCCTTGATTGAGAATACCGATTGTCATACCGTCGGTAGCTCGTTTAATTGCCAACGATATATCCGTACGGTTTATACCTGCTCGCCTTGCTTGTTCTTGATTAATGACGGGGTCAATCACTTTACTGAGTTGGCGCCAGTCATCACGCACATATTTAATATTAGGATTGTCGGCTAAAATCAGCTGCGCTTGATCCGATAGCTGATGTAACACTTGAGGATCTGGACCGGTAAATCTTGCTTCAATACTAAACTTATCTTTAGTGGCTAATTTTAACGCCCTAAATCTTGGTTCAGAATTAGGAAACTGCTTAGCAAGCCAGAGATCGCCACGTTTAGTGAGCTCTGCAATAGCCTCATAATCTTCAACGTTAATCACAATTTGACCATAGCTTGGATCATATGGCTCAGGCTCAACCGTTACCGAGAATCGAGGTGCGCTCGCACCGACATAACTAGAGATGCTGCTAACTTCTGGTTGTTGAATTAACCAACCTTCAATTTTTTTCATATCTGATGATGTTTGTTCTATCTTGCTGCCATTAGGTAGCCAGTAATCAAGAAACACCATAGGTCTGTCAGAGCTTGGAATAAAATTGATAGCAACATACGGCACGGCCATCGCAGTGATAAGTAACAACGGCATTACCATTGATATGGCTTTAACCGGATACTGAACAGTCCAAGCCACCGCACGCTGGTATCGGCTAGGTTTTGGCGCTGATTGAGTGTGTTTATGACTCGGGGTTATCCATAGCCAACATAGCAAGGGCGTGAGTGTTACCGCCACCAGCCATGAAAAAAGTAACGATGAACAGATAATCAAGAACACCGAACTTGCGAACTCCCCGGCGTCTGTTTGTGAGAACAACACAGGGCTTGACCCCATAATCGCAATCACAGTGGCAGCAAATAGCGGCTTTGATGTTTCTTTTACCGACTGAATCGCGGCTTTGGTGCGCTCAACGCCCTGATTAAGTTTCACCACAAATAGATCGGTAATAACAATTGCATTGTCTACCAGCATACCTAAGGCCAAAATGAAGGTGCCTAAAGACACCCGCTGCAAATCCACTCCGGCGAGATACATGTAGATAAGCGTTAATAAGATAGTAAACAGTAAACTACTGCCCACTATGGTTGCGCTTTTAAAGCCCATAAACACCAGTAGCACGGCAAATACAATCGCCACGCTTTCTAGCAAATTAATCACAAAGTCTTGTATCGATTTAGCCACTTCATCGGGTTGGAATGCGATGGTGCCAATTTCAATACCAAGTGGTAACTCTTGTTGGTAATTTTCAATCACTTGGGTCAGGCTTTCTCCCAAACTGACCACATTAATCCCTTCAACGGGGCTGACTGCTAATGTAATCGCTTCTTTACCATTAAAACGGCTTAGTGTGGTTACAGGGCTTTGGTAACCTAAACTGACATCGGCAATATCTCCTAGGCGTAACAAACCTGTGCTGTACGGCCCGATACCGCCTTTAATGATGAGGTTTTTAATATCATCGACAGATTTAAATGCACTACTTTGATCGACACGAATACGCTCGTCATTAGCGGCAAAACTACCACTGTCAAACGTTAAGTTTTGAGTTGAGAGTTGGTTAATCACTTGAATGGATGACAAACCATAATGGGCTAAGCGCTCTTCGGGTAAATCAATATACACCGCTTGATTTTGCACGCCGTGAAGTTCAATCTTTTTAATACCGTCTACGGTTTTTAAGCGTCGTTGTAGCTCTTTCGCGTACTGACGTAACGCTTCAGGTTGAGTCTTGTCGCCATAAACGCTAAATAACATGCCATACACTTCTGAAAATTCATCTTGAACAATGCTTATTTGTGCCGTTGCTGGTAGAGAGAGTTTCACATCAGCAATTTTACGTCGCAGAAGATCCCACTCTTGGGGAAGATTTTTTGAGTCCGTTGATTCCTTAAGATCAATAAAAATCATTGAACTGCCCGGACGAGATAACGAGCGCAATTTCCACATCGAGCCCATCTCTTGCAGTTTCGTTTCGATTTTATCCGTTACCTGCAGTTCAATCTCTTTGGCAGACGCGCCCGGATAGAGGGTAACCACTACAGCGCTTTTTACCGTAAATGATGGATCTTCTAGTTTGCCTAACTCAAAGTAAGACACCAAACCAACAATCACGCATAACACACTAAAGAACAGCACAAACACTCGCTGTTTTATGGCAAATTCAGCTAAATTCATCATGACTCCTAATAACTAAATGGCTTGATGATGGTGTTAGATATAAGCTGATCGGGCGCAATATAGTGCACTCCAGCAGTGATAATTTGGTCACCTCTTGTTAGCTCTCCAGTCAAACAAGCGCTGTGACTTTGTAATGACGTAATATTCACAGGCATGAGTACGGCTCGGTGCGATTTAATGACATAGAGGTTGTTGTTTTTGCCGTCAGCCACAATTGCGGCATAAGGAACACAAAAACGATTAAGCTGATGCTTAAAGGCCACATCAACTTGTACCGCTTTGCCTGGCAGTGCGGTTGTTGCGTGATTAAGCACAAATTCAACTTTGTAGGTTTGTTTTATGGGATCGGCTAATGTGTCCATTGCCCCAATTTTTGCCTTTATCACCTTATCACTACCATGCCAACGCACCTCTGCAAGCGTACTGTTATTGAGCTTTGCCATTAAATTCTCTGGAACATCAACCACCGCCTTCATTGCACCAAGCTGATGTAACGAAAATAATGGGTTACCAGGCGCTGTTTGTTCAAAAGCTTGCTGACTCTTTGAGCCTATCACTCCGTCAAAGGGGGCTCTGAGCTCGGTATAACGTAAGGCATCTTTCGCTTTTTGCAGATTCTGGTTCACCACTTCGACCATTGCTAAGCTGCGCTTATATCCACTTTGCGCTCTATCTAAGTTCACTGCAGAAATGGCGTCATCTGCTATAGCTTGCTGAACACGCTTAAGCTCTGCGCTTGCAAGTTGGTGGGCCGCTTTTGCTTCTTCTAAGCGGGCGTTGAGTTCTGCCACATTGACTTGGTAGTCATGGGGCTCAAGTGTTGCGAGTAATTGCCCTTGCAACACACTATCGCCACTGTTAACTAAAATGGCTTCAATAGTGCCAGCAACTTTAAATGCTAGATACGCGGTTTGAGTCGCTTCTAGTACGCCTGAGAATTGTTTGACTTGGCTTAATTGTGACTCGTTAAGCTGCATAATTTGAACAGGACGTTCAATTTTACTGGTGATAGTTGTGGTTTGAGCGGGTGCTTGGCTGCATCCGCTGAGCAAGCATAAGGCCAATGGTGTGATAGCAAATTTGCTAATTGTTTTAGTTGAGATCTGCATCTCTTTCTCCCAATACTGATATTGGGAGGAAGTGTAAGTGTTTAACTTATTGAGATAATCTAGCGATACCGCACCAAACTGTCATGAAAATCATGACAAAGATGCGCGTTCAGGAATTTCTTGTAATAAAAAATCAATCAATAATCGAGTCGGTAAACTAATGCCTTTTCGGTCTGGATAGATAAGCCATACGTCCTCTTTCTTTGACTCATACTCGGGCAAAATCCTAACCAAGTTTTGACTTTCTATAGCAGCAAGAGCAAACAAAGGAGGCATAAAACCAATCCCTTGACCGCCTACTATCGCCCGACGAACTAATCCCATATGATTAGCGCTTAAACGGCAATTAACCTTAATCGTCTCACTGATTAAATCCCAGTTATCATCTAATGTCCCATCTGGCCAGCGATAACAGATCGTTTGATGAGCAGACAATTGTGCTAACGTCGTCGGCGCGCCATGCTTGGCAATATATTCAGGGCTGGCATACATGCCTCGCCCTAAACTTAAGATTTTTCGGGCAATAAACCCTGAATCTTTTATTTTTCCGGCATGCAATACAAAGTCTAAACCTTGATTGTAAATATCGTTAACGTAGTTATTTGTAAAACGCAGATCCAGCTCAATATCCGGGTACAGGAGTTGAAATTTGGCCAATGCGGGCTGAAGTGCTTCATCACTCTCGGGTAAAAATCCGACTTTAACCTTGCCTACAGGTTTTTCATCGAGATCGAGCAATTTATTCTTAGCTTGTTCAAAGCCATCAAGTACACCTAACAGGTCGTGATAATACGTTTCGCCATGCTGGGTCAAGCGTAATTGACGCGTTGTGCGGAAAAAAAGCTGCGCATTAAGAGACTTTTCTAGATCACCTATGCGGCGGCTGACATTAGCACGAGGCAGATCAAGTGCGGTGGCTGCTGCGGTAAAGCTACCTAGCTTAACCACAATAGTGAACAATTTTAGATCTTCTATACGCATTGAATAACCTCATCAATTTTCAATAAAATGGCAAAATCCAGTCAAGCTATACGGCAAAACTGTAGCGGTTTTTCACTTCAGCTCATAATTTTGTGTCTACCCATGTGGCCTAGTCCACAAAATTGGTCGCGGTGATATTGGCATCAATAATATTGAGCATTGGTATGATCCACGATGTTAATACCAACCAGCAATAAAATATGATGGTTCACATAAAATCAAGCGCTAAGAGCAAGAGCGTAGTGACTTGCTAGCGTTATTAACTGGCAGGAATGACAAGGGGGAAATTAATCTTTGTAGCGAATGAATTCGACCATTCTACTATGGTAAAACCTTACGGCTCATGTACACTCATAACATACTGACTTATCGGATAAGTTCATGAGCCAACGTACTCTTCATACACTCTTCAAACCTACATCGGTTGCCATTATTGGGGCGTCAAACAAACCTAAGCGAGCCGGTAATGTATTGATGAAAAATCTGCTCTCCGGTGGGTTTTCCGGCCCTATCATGCCAGTGACACCAAAATATGAAGCCGTTATGGGCGTGCTCGCTTATCCCAATATTCAATCACTGCCACTTAAACCCGATTTAGCCATTATCTGCACTGCTGCAAAAAGCGTACCTGGCGTTATTGAGACCTTGGCTCAGTTTGGTTGCAAAGTCGCCATTGTCATGGCATCGGGTATGGCCGATGAGTTTAACGAGGATGGCGTCAGTCTCTTAAGTCAGATGCAGCAATTTGCTGTTCGATACGGCATGCGGATCTTAGGCCCAAACAGTTTAGGCATGATATTGCCCAACATAGGGTTAAACGCGAGCCTTGCTCACACTGCCGCCCTGCCCGGAAAAATCGCATTTGTATCCCAATCTGCCGCTATCTGTACCACAGTGCTCGATTGGGCAAATAATAAAGGCATTGGTTTTTCATCATTTATTTCCCTCGGTGATGCCAACGATATTAACTTTGATGAACTGTTAGATTATTTAGGCCGTGACGCTAAAACCGATGCAATCTTGCTCTATATCGATTCGGTTAATGAAAAGCGTCATTTCTTATCAGCCGCTCGCGCTGCATCGCGTAATAAGCCAATAATCGTGATTAAGTCAGGCCGAAGCATAGAGGGTACTAGTGCCGCACAACTGCATACTGGTGGCCTGTCGGGCAATGATGCTGTGTATGAGGCAGCCTTTAGGCGTGCCGGTATGCTGCGAGTGAATGATCTTATTGAACTGTTTGCCGCAGTAGAAACTTTAGCGCACTCAAGACCATTACAAGGGGAGCGACTTGGGATCATCAGTAATGGCGGAGGCCCTGCTGTACTTGCCCTTGATGAACTGATATTGGGTGGCGGGAAACTGCCTCCTTTATCTACTGAGATCTGCCAGCGGTTGAATACACTTTTACCAAAGAGCTGGTCTGGACAAAACCCAGTTGATATTGGCGGTGACTCTGACGCTGTGCGTTATGCTAAATCACTTGAGATCTTAATGGATAGTGACGATCTCGACGCCATTTTAGTCCTTCATTCTCCTTCAGCTTTAGGGGAAAGTGTTGAGATAGCTGAAGCTATTGCTAAAACAATTTCAGAACACCCGAATCGTCACCGGATCAATATTTTAACCAATTGGAGTGGCGAAGACTCGGCTTATGAAGCCCGTAAGCACTTTTCAAAATCACGGATCCCAACTTACCGGACGCCAGAAGGTGCCGTGGGCGCTTTTATGCACATGGTGGAGTATCGCCGCAATCAAAAGTTGTTGCAGGAAGTTCCGCAATCTATCCCTAATAATATTCCCGCCGATGCAACATTTGCGCGAGACAGGTTACAACAGGCGTTAAACCAAGGAAAGACAATACTAGAGACCCATGAGTCGAGCGCTATCTTAAATGCTTATGGGCTCAAGACTATCGACACCTGGTTTGCCAGTACACCTGAGCAGGCGGTTGAATTTGCCAACCAAGCGGGTTACCCCATCGCGCTAAAAGTGCAATCACCGAGTATTCACCATAAATCTGACGTGCACGGCGTGATGCTGAACTTAACCTCTGATCTTGAGGTTGAACTGGCAGCAAAGGCCATGATAGAGCGCGTGATCTCACTCAATCCTGAGGCGAAAATCGAGGGGTTAATCGTGCAGAAGATGGCTCTTACTGCTGGGGCTCAAGAGATCCGCGTCGCAGTTGCCAATGATCCAGTGTTTGGGCCTGCAATTTTACTTGGCGAAGGTGGCTCTGAATGGGAACCCACTAAAGATGCGGTCGTTGCCCTGCCTCCACTGAATATGACATTGGCTCGCTATATGGTGATCCAGGCGCTAAAAACACAAAAGCTTCGTGATCGACATTTGCCACTGGGCTTAAATATGCACGCACTGTGTATTATGCTAACGCAAATCTCTCACCTCATCATAGATTGCCCCGAAATCGCTACCCTAGATCTGAACCCTGTATTGTGCGCTGGAGAACAAATCACCTTATTAGATGTGAATATTGGGCTGCAACAAGAACCCATAGATAACGCCTCTAGACTGGCTATTTCACCTTATCCAAAAGAACTTGAGCAGATAGCCACCCTTAAAAATGGCAGCAAAGTGATGTTAAGACCGATTTTACCGGAGGATGAACCCAAACATCTCGCTTTTGATAACTCCCTGTCAGATGAAGATCGCTATAAGCGTTATTTTGGTGTGCGCTCTAAAATGACCCATGAAGAGATGGCTGTATTAACCCAGATTGATTACGCCCGCGAGATGGCCTTTATAGCCACCTCGATAGATGCAGAGGGCGAAGAAACGACCTTAGGCGCGATAAGAGCCTCTATCGATCCTGACAATACCGAAGCTGAGTTTGCCATGGCGGTGCGCAGTAACTACCAGGGACAAGGCCTAGGAAAACTGCTACTTGAAAAACTGATCAAGTATTACAAAGATAACGACACCCTTGTGCTGACTGGCTTTACCATGTTTGAGAATAGAAATATGGCCAGCTTAGCTAAACGTCTTGGCTTTACTGTCACTTTTGATATGGAAGACCGCTTGATTAACATGCATATGGATTTAAAATCCTCCCCAAATTAATACAATTGGTATAACTGAGCCAATCACAAAAAGGCCGTTAAGATTTCATCTTAACGGCCTTTTTCATTTTTAGCTTTCAAGCTTTAAGCTTTAAGCTGGTCAAATCTCAAACCATGTACTCAATCTTTTTCAAACTCAATCATGTTCAAACTAAATCATGTTCAAACTAAATTGGAGTTTCTACAACTCTTTCAGCAATGACACAGTTTCGACCCGCTGATTTAGCCCGGTATAAGGCTTCATCAGCCCGAATAAAATAACTGTCTTTATCATCTTCAGCCTTTAATGATGCTACGCCAACCGAGACGGTAATATTGCCAAGGGGTAACTTTTTATCTTTACCAATCGTAAGATTACGCTCGGCGATCTTTCGCCTTAAATTCTCGGCTACGATACTTGCGTCTTCGAGTCTTGTATTTGATAACAAGATAACAAACTCTTCGCCGCCATAACGTGCAACGAAATCATCTCCTTTAACGCTGTTCTTTAATGCTTGAGCAACGTAAGCCAGAACTTTGTCACCAATTAAATGACCATGTACATCGTTAAACCTTTTGAAGTAGTCAATATCGACCACCAATAGGCTACTTTCAAAATTAGTATGATTGAAGCTATCAATATGACTGATCACTTCTTTATCGAATGCACGGCGATTATTCAACGACGTTAGCTCATCGGTCATAGCCACGGATCGAAGCTCGACCATCTCCGTTTTAAGGGCCACGACCTCTTCACTTATGCTTGTTAAACTTTTGTCCATTTCACTGTTAGCTGCAATGATCTCATCGAGTTCACTACTGAAGCTATCGACCAATTTTTGCATAACGATAGGATCGGGATCTTGTTTTAATGCATTATTAAAGTCAGTTAATGAAGTAGAAAATTGTGATGTGCCCTTACTCATGTTGGCTATTTTGGCCAGTAAACTATTTATCAGTACTTGAGTTTCTAATTGGACGTTTTCAATCACTTCTGGCGAGTTAACTAAGATATACTTTTTATACAAACTATGACTTACATCTGGAGTAAAGCTGACGTTGGTACTCAATAAGCCGTCAATCGCACGCTTTAAGTCAAGGTTAATCCCTTTATAGTATTCATACCAAACAGCGTAATTTTCCGGAGTGACTGGAACTTTGAGTTCAGACATCTTAGGCACTGCATGACGTAAAATCTTAGCTGATAGTTCTGTTTCTGATATATGCTGCGCCATATCCATTGTATAAGTCACTCCATCTTGATAACTTTACTTATCAATACTTTAAACAAAAAAGAGGATGTTGCCATCCCCTTTTATCAATAATTTTGATTTTATTTTCTACAACTTGAAAAGATATCAGCTTTAGGCCGATAAACCTCGCTGCTTACATTCATCAAACCAAGCAAGCTATCGAATAAATTATCGTGAGAAAAACCGCCCTTGCTAGCTTCCTGCGCTAAGCAAGCAAGGTCTAAGTGATTTTGTTTTGAAAAACCTGCTGAGAACCAGCCCAGGAAAGGTACTTTGGTTTGCTCTTCAGGCGCAAATGAGAAAGGTGTACCGTGAAGATACATTCCTTTTTCTCCTAATGACTCACCATGATCTGATATATAGAGCATTGCGGTGTCAAACTCTGCACTTGATGCTTTTAGCTTATTAACAACTTCTGAAAGAATAAAGTCGGTATATAAAATAGTATTGTCATAAGTGTTGACTAGCTCTTCGTGACTACAGTTTTGAATATCGCTACGTTGACAATCTGGCACAAAATGACGGTGTTCCTCTGGATAACGTAGATAATACGTTGGCCCATGAGAACCAATGATGTGTAACACTAATAACGTATCTTCATCTTTAATGGTTTTAAGCCGCTTACCCAGCGCATTTAGTAAAACTTGATCGTAGCAATACTCGCCATTACATAGTTTGGGGTCGCTATCATGATCGATAACGACGTGTTCGATATTCTGGCAAACACCTTTACAGCCGCTGTCATTGTCGAGCCACTCGAGCTGGACCCCCGCATGATTTAACACATCGATGACACTGTCTTGGGCTTTTTCTCGGCGCGAATCATAATTAACACGATCCATTCTAGAAAACATGCATGGTAAAGATACTGCGGTGGCAGTACCGCATGAGTGCGTGTCTTTAAACACGACTAAGCCCTGATCTTGAGTGTGTACATTGGTAGGCTTATCGTAACCATAATAAGAATAATTAGCTGCTCGGGCAGTTTCCCCTACCACTAAAACAACTAAATTTGGCTTGGTTTTATCTGTGGTGTTTTTAGCATCTAAGCCTATCTGCTTGTACACAAGCGGCTCTTGTAGGTAGTTAACTTTTATATATTTAACTGTTGAGCCAATAAAATAAGTTGGAATGATATAACGCTTCATAATGTCGTTATTACGTCCAAATGCGACATAGTTTTGATAATAAAACATCGCAATGACCACTATGCCCGCCAGCATAGACAACATAAATATCACCTTATGCAACAGTTCTTTCGTTATAGGCTTGTACTGAATATTGGCTTTATAGATAAACAGTGAAGGGATCACGCCTGTTACGACAAAATTAACGACCGATGCCCAATTAAGGTAGGTAGCGGCTTCAGATTGGTTAGTCTGAACTGTATTTTCAATCATGCCATAGTCAAACACCACGCCGTATTGAAATGCTGCAAAAAATACACTCGATGACATTAAAGTCAGAATAATAAAAAACGGCTTAGCCAGATACTTTACGCTAAAGATGCTAAATAAAAATGATAGAGCAAAAAACAGAAATAAAGGCATACTGGCAATAAATGCCATATTAGCATCTGCTTGTTTGTCTACGCCCTGTTTAATAATTTGAAAAAGAGGAATATTGAACACGCATACGTAGTAAATCGAAAGTATGGCAGTGAATTGAATACTATTTAAATTTTTAAGACGTGCTAGCACCTAGTTTACTCACTTAAATTTTTTGAATGCTGAGGGCTTTCCTTGCCTGGAGCCTGTTGTCGACAGATATCCTCTATACTAGCAGCTGAGGCATATCACTCAAAGCGTATAAGACAAATGTACGATACATTTTCGCAAAAAACGTATCATTTGTAACATCAAAAGAAACTAATGACTAGTAGACAGGTTTTGATTGGGTAAGTTCGACTGGGGATCAAGCTTATTTAGCATGTGGTAACGCGCGAAGGTGTAATTGATTATGACCCGCTCGCGAGTCATATTTGTATAGCCACTAATACAGCTAAACTTATTGTCTAGAATTCTCGATTAATTCTTTCTAAAAAATGTAATAACTGAGCGCGCTCGGTAGCATCAAACTTAGCCGTTAAGTCTTGAGTAAGCTGTATGTGAAGTTTATCGTGCTCTTCGAACATTTCGCGTCCACTTTCAGTCAGCTCAACTAATATTGAGCGTCTGTCATTTGCATGTGGGACTCGAATAACTAGGCCAGCATCAACCATTTTATCGATTTGAACAGTTAATGTCCCAGTGGTAATACCAATCTTTTGTGCGAGCTCTTTCATTCGCATTGGACCATTTAAGCCCAAAATTTCAACCGTGTGAACTTGAGGTAAACTAAAGCCTTTATCTTTGACTACAGCCATTTCCCAAGATGATAACTTCTCGTAAAATTCGATCATGGCATGATTTAAATTATCATCTTGGTTATTCATATAATTAGTTCCTAATAATTAGGCGCTTATTGTGCCTGAGTCAGCAGATTAACTTCAATAGTGATATGGGATAAACGCTCGAAATCTGACAGCTTTTGCCTAAAATAACCGACGTTGTTATTGCAGTCACAATGTATGACCATACTCGCTGCATAATGGTCGGCGCTGATTTTCCAAATATGCAAATCGACAACCTGAGCCTGCTCTTGCTCAAGGGTGTGTTTTATCTGTTCGATATACGTCTGTTCAATACTCGCGTCCAACAAAATGGGACCAGTTTGCTTTAATAACCCCCAAGCCCAACGGCTAATGATGATGGCGCCAACAATCCCCATTAATGGGTCGAGCCAATTCAATCCAAAGTACTTACCCATTAACAAGGCAACAATCGCAAGTAGTGACGTTAACGCATCTGCAAGTACATGAAAATATGCTGCTCGTAAATTATGGTCATGACTTGGGTTATGCTTCACTTCACTTTTATCATGAGTGTGTTCATGCTGATCACCTGCGTCATCGCTATTTTCATACTCGCTAGTGTCATGATGATGACTGTGAGCATGGCTGTGACTGTGACAGTGACTGTGAGCATGGCCGTGATGGTCTTTTAATAAAAACACACTTACGATATTCACTATTAGTCCGATCACTGCAACTAAAATGGCTTGGTTAAAAAATATTTCATGAGGGTTAAATAGTCGCACACCAGACTCAACCAGCATAACAAGCGCCACGAGACCTAGCGCTATTGCACTGGTGTAGCCGCCCAGTACGCTCACCTTACCTGTCCCGTATGAAAACTCTGCTGAATTCGCATGTTTGCGGGCATATCGATAAGCAAATAAGGTGATCATGAACGCTGCAGCATGCGTCCCCATATGCCAACCATCAGCAAGCAAGGCCATAGAGCCGTATAGGGTGCCGGCAATAATCTCAGCTAACATTGTCACTATCGTTAGCACTAGAACATAGGCAGTATTGCGCTCCCCTGCACTATTGTGGGTAGAAAAACCCTGCTTATGAGGACAATTAATGACTGTCTGCTTAACGTTTCCCATAACACCCCCTACCTTTTGCTTTGTTGACGACCTCAAGCTTGTTCGCTGAGCTTATACTTTTGTTTAAATGTGTATTTTGCTGCCCTACCGGCTTTAATTATGTATAAACATGCATAGCTATCATGATAAGTCCTCATGCACAGACATTATAAATAGACATCATGCATAGTCATTATGCTTACGCACCCGTTTAGACTGACCGCTGTACCTCATCAGCACATAATAGTCTTAGGGCCATATCACATGACCTACTAACTACTAACTACTAACTACTAACTACTAACTATAAGTCTTCGAAGTATTTAGACCTTCACCCACTTTGTCTGCCGATTATTTTGATCGCCAATTAATTTGATTGATAAGTATTTTGACAACCATCTACCTTGACCTTCAACTAGTTCGGCAACCAACTAGTTCGACAACCAATTAGCTCGATAATCAACTAGTTCGGCATTCGACTATTTTGACACTCAAACTAAACTTACGCCTTTAGATCCCAAAATTCAATAAAAAAAGCCAGCATGTGATCAGCTTCAGACTCTTCCCTCAAGCCTCGCCTTTATGGAACTTGCTCGACTAACAACAAAAGCTATAGCCGATAAATTATCAACACATTTGTAATCCATTTACCCACCTCGTTTCAAGCTGGCTATAAAAAGTAATATTCCATCCCGCTATGGGGTTGAATTCAAGTTTTGTTCACACCGTTGAGAATGGTTTTATTGTCATTTAATAAAAATATTATTTTTTAACCCTTTTTATAAACCAGCCCGTTTATAGATGTATTAGACACACAACACCTATTCTTTTGGAGAATGTATGACCTTACTGACTACCTTAAACCAACGCTTTGGCCGTACTCTTTTAGCCTCATCTTTAGTTTTTGCTACTTTTTCATTTAATGCCAGTGCAACCAGCCCAACTCATCCATCTGGAGTCAATCAAAATATGATCAGTGCACAGATTTATAGCGCCAGTGATTACAGCAATCCTGACACAGGGGTTACCAGTGAAACTAAAATGTATCCTAAGCCAGCAACTGGCCAAGAGCAGCATATTTTGACATTACCAAAGCTAGATAATGAAGCTGACTACAGGGTGGAGATTGAAATTGGCCAAACCCAAATGGTTGATTGTAATCAACATCGTTTAGTGGGTGAATTGAAACAGCATACAGTGAAAGGGTGGGGATATAGCTACTATCAAGTTGATAAGATCTCTGAAGGCCCAAGCACTATGATGGCCTGCTTTGAGCAAGCAAAAACCGAGAAGTTCTTAAAGATCAATGCTGACTTAATGGTTAAATACGATAGCCGTTTACCGAAAGTATTTTATCTACCAGAAAATGCCCAGGTACGTTACCGTGTTTGGAAGGTAGAGTCTCAGTTTAACTACTCAGGTAATACCAAGTAATTTCTGTTTTAAGGCTTATTCCAACGCTGAAAACAAAAAAGCTACCAATTTGGTAGCTTTTTTAATATTTCAGAACCAATTACGCTTTTAATGCACCAATGGCTTCTTTACATAAAGCGGTGATCCGCTCCCAGTCGCCTTGCTCCATCGCATCCGTTGGCGCAATCCAGCTGCCACCGATACAATCGACATTTTTAAGTGCTAAATAGTCTTTATAACTACTTGGCGTAATGCCACCCGTTGGGCAGAAACGAATGTCGGCTAATGGGCCTGAAAAGGCTTTAAGTGCATTCACACCGCCAGAAGCTTCAGCTGGGAAAAACTTAAAGTTTGTATAACCCAGTGCCATGCCTTTCATCACTTCAGAGATACTAGCAACCCCAGGGATCAATGGTGTTGTCCCTTCCATTGCAGCTTCTAACAGTTCAGTTGTCGCACCTGGTGTAATCACAAACTGTGCGCCTGCATTAACGGCTTGCTCAAGCTGCGCCTTATTTAGAATAGTACCAGCACCCACTAAAGCTTCTGGAACTTCTTGTGCAATTTTAGTGATCGCTTCTAACGCACAGTCAGTGCGTAGAGTGACTTCAAGCACAGAAATACCACCGGCAACAAGCGCCTTCGCTAACGGTACGGCATGTTCAATCTTATTGATCACCATGACAGGAACAATAGGGCTGCGTTTAAAAATATCTTGTGGCTGTATTGACCAGTTATTCTCAAGCATTGCGTTACTCTTCCTTAAACATTAATAGTTTTCATCAATTGCACTCGTGCAACGAGCACCAGTTTCGGGGCTACTTAAATTTGAACGAAGTGCACCGAATAACTCTCGTCCCATACCGTAGCTGCTCTTATGAAGGTCAACTTTTTCAGCCGTTCTGGCGTTAAGTTCAGCCTCATCAACGAGTAGGGTTAGCTCTCCCGTTGTGGCGTTTACTCGAACTAAATCACCGTCATGGATCTTAGCAATTAGACCACCGTCTAACGCTTCTGGCGTTAAGTGGATAGCTGCTGGTACTTTACCTGATGCGCCTGACATACGACCGTCAGTTAACAACGCAACTTTAAACCCTCGATCTTGAAGCGTTCCTAAGATTGGCGTGAGCTTATGCAGTTCAGGCATACCAATCGCTTTAGGACCCTGGCCTTTAACGACAACTACGCAATCTTTATCTAAGTTGCCGGCTTTAAAGATGGCTTCAAGTTTGTTTTGATCGTCAATAACGACAGCTGGCGCTTCAACAATTCGGTGTTGTTCTTGTACTGCAGAGACTTTAATCACCGCGCGGCCAAGGTTACCTTTAAGCAGTTTAAGGCCACCATTATTTTGAAAAGGCTTATCTAGGCTCGTTAGCACTTCATCATCTAAGCTTGTTTGTTGGCCATCGACCCAAGTTAACTCGCCATCACGAACCTGCGGCTCTTGGGTGTAACGCTTAAGACCAAAGCCTGCCACAGTATCGACATCTTCATGTAGCAAACCGCCCTCTAACAGTTCTTTAATCAAGAACGCCATACCACCCGCTGCGTGGAAATGGTTGATGTCAGCGTGACCATTGGGGTAAACACGTGCAAGAAGTGGAACGGCATCTGAAAGCTCTGAGAAATCATCCCAGTTTACGATGATGCCAGCTGCGCGCGCTGCAGCAACGATATGCATGGTAAGGTTAGTTGAGCCACCCGTAGCTAATAACGCCACAATACCGTTAACGACTGATTTCTCAGAAACCACTTTACCGATAGGCGTGTACTGGGTCCCCATTTCGGTTAAACGACATACCTGCTTAGCAGCCGTTTTGCTTAAGACTTCGCGTAGTGGATCATCTGGATTAACGAAAGATGAACCTGGTAGCTGCAGCCCCATAACCTCAAGCATTAATTGGTTACTATTAGCAGTACCATAGAAAGTACAGGTACCTGCGCTATGGTATGACTTAGATTCTGCATCTAAAAGTGCAGCTCTGTCGACTTCACCTTGGGCGTATTGCTGACGAATACGCGCTTTTTCTTTGTTTGGGATCCCTGACTTCATTGGGCCTGCTGGCACAAATAGCATTGGCAAATGACCAAAGCTCAGTGCGCCAATTAATAGACCTGGCACAATCTTGTCACAAATACCCAGCAACAATGCTCCATCGAACATATTGTGAGATAAGCCCACAGCGGTGCCCATGGCAATCACTTCACGGCTTAGCAAACTCAGTTCCATACCCGGTTGGCCCTGTGTAACGCCGTCACACATAGCAGGCACGCCGCCAGCGACTTGAGCAACACTGCCCACTTCATTACATGCTTGTTTCAACAAGTCAGGATACGCAGCATAAGGTTGGTGCGCTGACAACATGTCGTTGTAAGAAGTGATGATACCGATATTAGCCTTGTTCAATTGCTTGATAGCTGACTTATCGGCAGGGTTACATGCAGCAAAACCGTGCGCCAAGTTACCACAACTTAACGCACTGCGGTGGACACCTTTATTTTTAGCATCATCGAGCGCCGCTAGGTATTTAGCGCGAGAATCTTTGCTTCGTTCAATAATTCTGTCTGTAACAGATTGTACAACGCTGTGCATAATTACTCCTTTAAGCGCTCCAGTAAACATCAACAGGCGTTTTATGCTGATCGAGTACGGCTCTAATCGGCATTTCACGACTGTCATCGCTTGCTAGTGCTTGTCGGTAAACATCTAATTTTTGCTCACCAACGATATGTAAATAAATTTGACGACTCGCTAAAATGGCAGACTTCGACAACGAGATCCTTGAATGAGGTGCATTGCCCGGCTTAACGGCAACACATAAGTCAGTTGTCGTTAATGCGTTGTCAAGTTCTGCTTTTGCGGCACAAGGAAACCAAGAGCAGGTATGGCCGTCATTACCCATGCCTAATACAACAACATCGAATGGCTTAGGGAAACTACCAAGCTGCTCAATCGCCATGGCGCAGCCTTCTTCTGGCGAAGAATACATATTTTTCAAGCCACGAAATTTCGCATTCGCGGCTCTATTTTTTAGTAAATTATTGCGAACAAGGCGCTCGTTTGAATCACCATGATCGGCACTCACCCAGCGCTCATCAGCTAGAGTGATGTAAACATCACTCCAATCAATACCTTTCTTGCTGAGCAATTCAAATAACTTAAGCGGAGTTGAACCACCAGAGACAATAAGACTCGCTTTGCCTCGAGCATCAACAGCTTCTTGCAATTGATTAGCAATGCGTTCAGCCAGCTGCGCTTCGAGTGCTTCTTTATTGTCAAATGATTTGAAAACAGTTTCTTGAATCATTGGTTCTCCCTTACTCGTCCCAAGAACGGCCATCTTTAGTGATAAGCGCGACCGATGCCACCGGTCCCCATGTTCCAGCAGGATAAGGCTTTGGTTTTTCGTCAGTCTCTTCCCATGCTTGAATGATGCCGTCGACCCAGCTCCAGGCCTGCTCAACTTCATCACGGCGCACAAATAATGCCTGATTACCTAACATCGCTTCGAGTAATAAACGTTCATATGCATCAGCAATGCGTTCATTTTTAAAGGTTTCAGAGAAACTTAAATCTAACTTGGTGGTTTGCAAACGTTGCTTTTCACCTAGGCCAGGCACCTTATTCAACATCTGAATTTCAACCCCTTCATGAGGCTGCAATCGAATAGTAAGCTTGTTGGGTGGTAGGTTACGGTAATTAGAGCTGTAAAGGTTGTGGGGTGGATTTTTAAAGTACACCACAATTTCAGAGCTCTTAAATGGCATGCGCTTGCCACTACGCAAGTAAAATGGCACGCCTGCCCAACGCCAGTTATCAATATCCACGCGAAGTGCAACAAAGGTTTCAGCATTAGACTGAACATTTGCGCCCTCTTCTTCTAAGTAACCAGGTACTGGCGCGCCTTTTAGGAAGCCTGAGCTATATTGGCCCCGAACCGTGTTCTCATAAATGTTGTCAGCGTTAATTGGACGCAATGACTTAAGTACTTTTACTTTTTCATCACGGATGTTATCAGCATCTAAGTTAACTGGCGGGTCCATTGCAACAAGCGTCAACACCTGTAATAAATGGTTTTGGATCATGTCGCGCATCTGACCGGCTTTGTCGAAATACCCCCAACGACCTTCGATACCCACTTCTTCAGCAACAGTGAGTTGCACATGGTCGATAGTACGGTTATCCCACTTAGAGGCAAACAAAGAGTTAGCAAAGCGAAGTGCAAGTAAATTCTGTACCGTTTCTTTACCTAGGTAATGGTCGATACGATAAACTTGGTTTTCTTCGAAGTAAGCAGAGACTTGATCGTTAATGATGCGAGAACTTGCTAGATCGGAGCCGATTGGCTTTTCTAAAACAACACGAGAGTCTGGGAAGATAAGATTTTGTTCATGGAGGCAACGACAAATATCGCCGAAGATGGCTGGCGGTGTCGCGAAGTAACTCACCATGACGCGCTTCTCAGGCTCTAAAATATCATGGAATGCTTGGTAACCATCAGCAACCGTGAAGTTAGTGCCGATATAGTGACAACGGTTCAAGAAACGATTCACTGTTTCTTCACAGAGTTCGTCTTTAACAAATGTCTTTAATGCGGTGATGACTAACTCGCGATACTCTTCCTGACTGAAGTCATCTTTTGCAACGCCGAGGATCTTCGTATCGACATTCAGTAAGTTTGCTTTATCAAGCTGGTATAAAGAAGGAAGTAACTTACGCTTAGCAAGATCCCCCTTGGTACCAAATAGAACAAAATCACAAGCTTTGGCTTTTGGTGTCGTTATGCCCATAGCTTCAAAATCTCCTTTTGACACTGTGCCCCACCATTTTTGATGAGAATTCACACGTTTGTTGTAATATAACAACACAAATAAGTAATTGCATCTAAATTCTATAATAAACTTCAAGTTAGCATATTAGGTATGTTAGCCCATAATCTGATATGCTTTTGTGATAAAATTACTAAAATTTATCGTGTTTGTACCTGTTGTCATTATAAATTAATGTCGGCGTAAACGCTCCGGAAATCACGGTTTAAAAACGACAACTTAAAAGCTTTAACAAAATATAATAAAACTACATTACTATTGAGTGGACGTACGCATATGAATACCCTCGAAAAGGTGCAAAAAAGCCTTACCCATTTTAGTAAATCTGAACGTAAAGTTGCAGAAGTTATTTTGTCTTCGCCACAAACGGCTATTCACTCAAGTATCGCCACTTTGGCTAAAATGGCTGATGTGAGTGAACCTACGGTTAACCGCTTCTGCCGTCGCCTTGATACTAAAGGTTTTCCAGACTTTAAACTCCACCTAGCGCAAAGCCTTGCTAATGGTACTCCTTATGTCAGCCGCCATGTAGAAGAGGACGACAGTCCCGATTCTTATACGACCAAGATATTTGAATCTTCTATGGCCTCTTTAGATACCGCCAGGCAAAGTATCGACACCGCTGCGATTAATAAGGCTGTAGATATTCTAACGCAAGCAAAAACCATTTCGTTTTTTGGTCTTGGGGCATCGGCATCCGTTGCTCATGATGCACAAAATAAATTCTTCCGCTTTAATGTTCCTGTCATCAGTTTCGACGATGTTCTAATGCAGCGCATGAGCTGTATAAACAGTAATGAAGGCGATGTAGTGGTGCTTATCTCGCACACAGGCCGTACAAAGTCGCTTATCGACATCGCTAAACTAGCTCGCGAAAACGGTGCTGCAGTTATCGGTATTACTGCCCGTAACTCACCGTTATCAACGGTTTGTACACTTCCAGTAACAATGGAAGTGCCTGAAGATACAGATATGTACTTACCTATGGCTTCACGTTTGGCACAATTAGTTATAATAGATGTGCTAGCAACAGGATTTACCCTCAGAAGAGGCCCTCGTTTCCGTGAAAACTTGAAGCGAGTAAAGGAAGTGTTAAAAGAATCAAGAATAGACAAAGATCCAGTTCTGTAACTGACTTTCTACATAATTTGCGGCAATTTAACCTAAGTTAAATTGCCGATTTCTAAATTATTGTTGCAACAGGTCACAAAATTAAAAACTTGAGTTAGATCATTTTGTTCGTAATTTTACTACATTAACGGGTATTGTCTGGTAATATAGAATCAGAATTTTTTAAAACTTAACGGAGTATGTCATGTTCCGCAGAACCAAAATTGTAACAACTTTGGGTCCAGCCACCGACCGTGATGACAACTTACGCCGCATTATTGCTGCTGGCGCTAACGTTGTTCGCTTAAACTTCTCTCACGGTGCACCAGAAGATCATAAAAAACGCGCAAACGATACACGAGCTATTGCAAAAGAGCTCGGCGTTCATGTTGCGGTTTTAGGCGATCTTCAAGGTCCAAAAATTCGTATTTCAACTTTCAAAGACAACCAAAAGGTTATGTTAGAGCTTGGTCAAGCTTATACTCTTGATGGCGATCTTGGTAAAGGCGAAGGTGACGAGACACAAGTCGGTATCGATTATAAAGAGTTACCGCAAGACGTGAGTCTTGGTGACATCTTAATGCTTGATGACGGCCGAGTTCAGTTGCGCGTTGAAAAAGTTGAAGGTAACAAGGTTCATACTATCGTTACCGTCGCAGGTCCTTTATCTAATAATAAAGGTATCAACAAGCAAGGCGGTGGCTTATCGGCCGCAGCCCTTACTGAAAAAGATAAGCTAGACATCGTTACTGCCGCAGAGATTGGTGTTGATTACCTTGCGGTATCGTTCCCAAGAAGTGGAGCAGACCTAAACTACGCACGTGATCTAGCACGTAAAGCTGGTAGCAACGCGCTTATCGTTTCTAAAGTAGAACGTGCTGAAGCCGTAGCCACTGATGAAGCTATGGATGATGTAATTATTGCATCTGATGCCGTTATGGTTGCTCGTGGTGACTTAGGTGTTGAAATTGGCGACCCTGCTCTTGTAGCAGTTCAAAAGCGTCTAATCAGCCGCTCACGTCAACTGAACAAGCCTGTCATCACCGCAACTCAGATGATGGAGTCAATGATCTCTAGCCCTATGCCAACTCGCGCTGAGGTTATGGACGTTGCGAACGCAGTACTTGATGGTACAGATGCTGTTATGCTCAGTGCTGAAACCGCTGCTGGTGACTTCCCAGAAGAAACCGTAAAAGCAATGGCAGAGGTATGTTTAGGTGCTGAATCACATCCTAGTGTGCAGGTTTCTAAGCACAGACTTGATCAGCAGTTTACTACCATCGAAGAAACTGTTGCGCTATCAACTATGTATGCTGCTAACCACCTTGAAGGTATTAAAGCGATTATCGCTTTAACTGAATCTGGAGCGACGCCGCAAATGATGTCTCGCATCAGCTCTGCGCTACCTATCTTTGCATTATCACGTCACGAATCAACACTCGCTAAAATGGCACTTTTCCGTGGTGTTCAGCCTGTGTACTTTGATTCAACTGCACACGCGCCAGAAACTGTTGCACAAAAAGCACTAGAGACACTTTCTCAAGCGGGTTACCTAGTAAAAGGTGACATGGCGATGATGACGAAGGGTGACGCAATGGAAACTGTGGGTGGCACTAACACTAGCAAGGTTGTTGTTGTAGGTTAAAGCCCTCTTCTATTCTGACATGCCGCTCTAAGGTATGGACGCAATAAATAAAAAGCTACTATTTGTTAATAGTAGCTTTTTTTATTCCTCTCAAAGTAAAACCATTGAATAATCAATCTTTAGCTGTAGGATAGCGGATAAATCTCAGCTGATTATTTATACTGGTGAAATAAGCTCTAGAAAGTTATCGGTCAAGACAAGGCGATGAATGCTAGTGCCTAGCTGTTTTTTCAAGTTAAACCTCAGCTTCAGCCGCTTTATCGATATTAGCTATCGGCTATCGGCTATCGGCTATCGGCTATCGATAGCAAATCACAGGTAGCAAATCACAGATAGTAAGCCAACAAGGAATAAGTTGAATAATGAAATGGAAATTACTGGTTATCTCATGTGTCACGATAAGCATCATCGGCGGCTATTATGTTTATAGCCGTGATAGCAGCGAGAAAAAACTGGCACAAAATATTAGCCCAACAATTTACACACCGGTGAGCATTAATGAAATAACTGTTCAGCAGCAAACGATTAAAGCCCCCCTTTCGAATAAAACCTTTCAAAAAACTAAGCTACAGCAACTTTCTTCTGCGCACGCTCAATGCCAAAGACGATTCCACAACTTTAGTGAGCAAGTTACTGATGTCCACAGTGGGATAATTGCAGCACTAGAACAAGAGTTGAGGCAAGGTAAAACTGAACGCGAACTGCTTTCCTTTCAGAGTCAATACCAAACATTCTACGATAGTTATCAGGACTTGCTAATTGAAGCTAAAATCAATATCGAAAAAAACAAGTACTCTATCACTCGAGCTAGCTCCATTTTAAAAGACTGGAGTGGAATGTCGGTCATTGAAGGGGTTAATGTCGATACTATTGATGTGTTGGTTACAGCGCTAAAGCCATTAGAGAATGAACAACATGGGCTGGGTATGTCGATATCCTTAGCGCACGATATAAACAAAGCAGATATCTATGCCCTACTTGATAATAACGACAATTTTACGACCTATTTAGCATCTCCGCTTTCTATTCGCGACAGTCCAGTTTTATCACCATCAATTCTATTTATCTTAACTGCTGAATACCTTAACCTAGAAGAATATAAGCAAGTAGTGACCTTGCAATCATTTACTGTCAACGACGTCGCGGTGGCATTAAAAAATAATATGGCGACCGAATACTTATTTCCGTTGCTTGAGCAAACACAATCATTAACTGACTTTCCTATTTTTGCTCAAGGGCAATTCGATACCTATGAAAATCTAGCTGATATTGCAGTCGCTAATTTTAATGTTGATGCATTAGCGTTACTCAACAAATACGGTGTTAAACCGATTAATGAGCCAGGCATATTAACAGCAATGGACATAGCCATATTGAATTTGCCCCGTAGTGATGCTGAGTACATTAAACTCAAATCCGATGCAAATAAAATGCTCGACACGCTGAGTTACCTGAAAGTTCAAGGTTATAAAGCCCACGGTAGTATTAGCCTGAACGGCACAGGCATAAGCTTTAGCCCGCCGCCCAAAGGTTTCTTTCATAGCGACATGGTTTCTAATGCTAAGTTAAAATCGCTTCTTAATAGCATCCCCCTCATAGATAAAAGCTTTAATGTAAAACAGCGTGAGGTAGATGACTCCGTTATCTCGCTTGCCATTGTTGAAGCAAAAAATAAACAAATGACAATGAAGCGAAAGTCAGAGCAATGCGCATCAGTAAAGCAGCAGTTACTTGCTGAACAAAGTTTTGAAGGAAGGGATAGGGCCTATGACATCATTGATGAGATAAAGAAGGATCCCGAGCACATAAAAGAACGACTACATGAAATTGATCCTGTACTTGTCGGTATTTGGCAAGAGCTTGAACTTAACTATAAACGTGCGCCATTAAATTCAGACTCTAGTGATAGGTTCAAACGTTTATTAGCAGACGGAAAAACAGAGCAAGCGCTTGAATACAATGAGCAAACCCCACTGACACAATCACAAACAGATGCCCTATTTCATTATATACTTCATGTCGATATCGAATTCCTGTCAGCATGGAATGTAAGAATTTCTCCTCAAATGCCATCAAATTTACTCCCACTCAAAGCTCTTCCAATTGAAAAATGGCAAGACTTATTACATCAAGGTTTTGATTTTTCGATAATAGACCAATCAGGAAATGATGTATTTATGGCTGCGGCTTTACACTCACCACAAGCTATCCAATTTTTAGTCGACAACAATTTTAAATTAAATTCAGATAAATATGGATTAGATGCCCTCGACTTACTATTAGAGCTTAGCTCTGAAAATGGTCAGTTACACGAGAGTTTGCCAAAACTTATCCCGCTCTACCCAAAATTTCGTGCCAGTCATTACGCTAGGGTAGCAAGAATAAAGAAATTCTTGCCAGAAGAGTATCAACAACTCATCACGATAGATAACGCCCTTACCCCGATAGCAGGCACAGAGTTAAATACGTTTAGAAGCCGATATTTTTAATAAGAGAGGAATTTAGACCTCAACAGGAAATAGAAAAAAATACGGTTAATAGCGGTGAAATAGAGCGCGTTCAATTATTATACCAATCTAAGTAAAAATATGATCTAATTGCATTCATCGTATTCTCTTCATTTGTGGTTATGGATAACTTTAA
>NZ_JBRIMB010000030.1:0-52917 GCF_052977265.1 Shewanella sp. 0m-8
ATTGAGTTGCTTATTGAGTTGCTTATTGAGTTGCTTATTGAGTTGCTTATTGAGTTGCTTATTGAGTTGCTTATTGAAAAGAGCTTTTTTGAAAGCCTTATCACTGAAAATAGTCTCATCAAGAGACATCTAATGGAGTTATATTAAGATGGCAGAGAAGATCATTGAACTAAAAACACATATGGGTGAAGGCTGGAAGATCACTAGTCAAGTAAGAGAACACCTACTGGTAATCGATCAGCCGACAGCGGGTAACGAAGGGGCAAACCCTTTGGAGACGTTTATATTTTCATTGGCAGGTTGCATCTCTACCATAGCTAAAATGGTCGCTAGAGAGCAAAAAATCAAGCTTAATCAATTTGATGTGTCGATTCAAGCTCTGCTAAATACAGCGGGGTTACTGGGGCAGGATTCACCGGATCCGGTAGGCTTTAAGCATATTGATATTAATGTTGAAGTCGATGCTATGCTCAATGGTGAGCAGCTCACAAATGAACAAAAAACTCAATTTCTTGATGCCGTTTGTCATCGCTGTCCGGTGCATGACAATCTGTTAAATCCAACACTGGTAACCCATCAAGCAAGCTAATGAGCTGCTGACTCGTTAATCACCTAACGAGTCAGCATATATTCCTACCTATCTATTTATCTATGTCATTAAACCTGCTAATACCCATGAAGCATTAAATTCAACTCAAATCAAAATAAGTAAAGGGTTAACTAGACTTTAAATTTGGGATGTTTTTGTCTATCTTTATAAAATAACAGATAAAAATATTCGTATTTAACGCTTTTACTTAAGTCTCATATTCAGTTTGATTCAATCTTGCAGCTTAGGTTAAGGTGGTATGGAGATACTCGATAGTTATTCGGGTTAGCCCCTATGTTTTTGTTAGACTTTTATATAAAAGTCGTTATTCCAGTGGGACTCATTTTCAAGGATGAATAGCTTCTTATGGATCAAAATTTAACACTTTCTCTTATTCAAAACGCCGCATTGCTATTGGCTATAGTGCTTGTGTATGACGCCTTTCCGCGAAGCAATAAGCGTGAGCTAGACTTGATGTGGCGAGTGGGTATTGGCCTGCTGGTTTCAGTTATTACTATCTCGGTTATGCTAATGCCTTGGCAATACAGTGAGGGCGTTTTCTTTGATTCAAGAAGCGTCATTTTAAGTCTTTGTGGCTTATTCTTTGGTGGTATCCCCACTTTAGTCGCAGTCACTATTAGCAGCTTATATCGATTTAGCGAAGGCGGTATTGCACTATGGTCTGGTATTGGCACCATAGTGACATCGGGTCTGATGGGCTATTTGTGGCGTAAGTACCGTAATGGGCCGATAAGTGATATCCACTTTATTGAGTTATTTGCCTTCGGTCTTATCACAAGCAGTATAATTTTACTTTGGGGGCTGACCATGCCCACAGAGATAGCTGTTAGCTTATTAAAGCAGATCACACTTCCGTTCTTGATTATTTTCCCGCTGACGACCGCAGTACTTGGCATGCTCCTGTCACGCCGTATAGAAATAGATCGCGATCAAAAAATTAAGTTACAAGATCATCTGTTATTTAAGTCGCACTTTCAGACCGGCAATATGGGGATTGCCATAACTAGCCAAGAGCATCAATGGATTAAGGTTAATCCTAATCTGTGTGAAATGCTTAAATATACTGAGCAGGAGTTGTTAGGTTTATCTTGGCCAGAGTTAATGCTTAAGCAAGATTTCCACCTCTATAAACACCACTTTAATCAGATGTTGGAAGGTGAGATTAACGAGTTTGAACTCGATATTCGCCTTATTTCAAAAGATGAAGCTCTGGTTTACACCCATATGACGGTAGCCTGTCAAAGATCACAATCTAAAGTTGAATTAGTCATTACAGGCTTGCTGAACCGAACATTACAAAAAGAAGCCGAGATGGAAAAGCTCGCGAGTCAGGAGCAGCTAGGCTTAGTTCTCGCCAGTAGTGAGTTAGGTTTTTGGGATTGGGATATTCGTCGTGACGTAATCGAACGAAATGAGCACTGCGCTGAGCTGCTAGGTTGTGATGTCGATGCCTTAAATAAAGATCCGAAACGGTGGTTGAATGCTATTTATCCTGAAGACCGAGTGGCGGTATTAAAGTCGATTGATGCGCACTTAAGTGGTGAAACTGAGCAATATAAAATGGAATACCGCATCCATAGTCAAAATAATCAGACTTTGTGGATCTTAGATACCGGTAAGGTAATGAGCCGTGATGAAAACGGTAACCCGATAAGAATGTGCGGTATTCATACCGATATCACCGACAGGAAACAAGTTGAAGAGTCATTAAAGCTAGCCGCGTCAGTGTACAACAACAGCAGCGAAGCGATGAGTGTACAAGATGAGCAAGGTGTGATTCTCAATATCAATGCCGCATTTACCGATATTACTGGCTACAGTGAAGCAGAAATTAAACAGCAGAATATTAAGATCCTCCAATGTAATCGTAATAATCGTAGTGCCTACGAGCAGATGAACCTAGCCATAGAGGAGCTCGGTCGCTGGCAGGGGGAGGTGTGGCTGAGGCGCAAAAATGGTGAAGAGTTTGTGGTTTGGTTAACGCTTAATGTCTTATTTGATACTAAGGCACAGACTCAACGCAGAGTCGCGCTGTTTTCTGATATCACAGAAAAAAAGCAAGCGGAGCAAATTATCTGGAAACAGGCCAATTACGACCCGTTAACAGGTCTGCCGAACAGGCGTATGTTGCTAGATTATCTGAGTGCAGAAATCCTAAAGTCAGACAGCCGTGAGCAACATTTTGCGCTAATGTTCATCGATTTAGATTACTTTAAAGAAGTAAACGATACCTTAGGGCATGACATGGGGGACACCTTACTCGCTGAAGCGGCAAAGCGTCTTAAAGCCTGTATAAGAGAAACTGATGTGGTGGCTAGATTAGGTGGTGATGAGTTTACTGTGGTGCTGTCGGGGATCTCCGATATTAAAGGGGTCGATAAAGTCGCGAAACAGATATTAGCGCGCATCGCAGAGCCTTATTGTTTAGGTGAAGAGACTGCATATATTAGCGCCAGCATTGGTATTACACTTTATCCCGATGATGCTGAAACCATTGAAGGCTTACTCAACCATGCCGATCAAGCTATGTATGCCGCAAAGGATGAAGGCAGAAACCGCTTTCATTACTTCACACCGTCTATGCAGCGGTACGCTAAACATAGAATGCGTTTAATTCAAGATTTACGTCATGCCATTGCCAATCATGAGTTTGAGCTTTTTTACCAGCCGATTGTTAGTTTGCAGCAAGACGATAAATTAAAGGCTGAAGCCCTCATTCGCTGGCGTCACCCTAAACGCGGCTTAGTTTCTCCCATCGAGTTTATTGCGGTAGCAGAGGAAACAGGGCTTATTATTGAGATTGGTAACTGGGTTTTTCAGCAAGCCGCTAGGCAGAGTGCACGATGGCGGGACAGGTTTGGTGTCGAGGTGCAGATTAGTATTAATAAATCTCCGGTTCAATTTAGAGATGAGGGAGAAAGCTTTGAGTCCTGGGCTGCTCTGCTAAAGACATTGAAGTTAACTAATAATAACATCTGTATTGAGATCACTGAGGGCTTATTGCTTGATGGCAACAGTGCTATTTCCGCTAAGCTTGCACAATATCGTGAGTCAGGTATACAAGTGTCGTTGGATGATTTTGGAACGGGCTACTCTTCACTGGCATACCTTAAGAAATTTGAGATAGATTACTTGAAGATTGACCAATCTTTTACCCGGAATCTTGACAGCAATAGTGACGACTTTACATTATGCGAAGCGATTATTGTGATGGCGCATAAATTGGGTATGAAAGTGATTGCCGAAGGCGTCGAGACTGACTACCAACGTAAGGTGTTAACCGATGCTGGCTGTGATTATGGCCAGGGCTACCTATTTTCAAGACCCGTCCCGGTTGAAGAGTTTGAACAAAGCTTTATTGAGGCGGCATATAAAGTAACAGAAAAAAGTACGGCCTGATTTCGGCTATTTACTTTGATTGCTATAATCTCACGCAGTATTTTGCTAGACTCCGCGCTCACTTTTATTCCCTGTACTCTTACAGTATTGAGCCTACCATGAACTTTGATGCATTCGATTTACATTCCAAAATATTAGATGCAGTTTCTGCGCGCGGTTACCAGCAATTGACTCAAGTTCAATCGCAGGTATTACCTGTAGCGATGGAAGGCAAAGACATTATGGCCTGCGCGCAAACCGGAACCGGTAAAACCGCTGCGTTTGCCTTGCCGTTACTTAATACGTTAATCAAGGAATATAACCTCTTTACTGAAGAGAGTGCAGGAGCTGCACATCAGTCGAAGGTTAAGGTGTTAGTGCTTACCCCAACCCGTGAACTTGCGATCCAGGTTGCCGACAATATCACGGCTTACGCTCAGTTTTTGCCATTCAAAACAACCGCTGTTTATGGTGGTTCAAATATGAACCCACAGCGCAAAGCGCTGCAAGCGGGTGTCGATATTTTAGTGGCGACGCCAGGGCGCTTGTTTGATCATATTGGTCAGTTTGGTTTAGATCTGTCGAACGTCACTCATCTGGTTGTTGATGAAGCTGACCGCATGTTGGATTTAGGCTTTGTTCGTGATATCGAAAAAGTTAAAAAGCTGGTGGCAGCAAGGCACCAAACGCTATTTTTCTCTGCCACTTATAGTGAAGCGGTTAAAACGCTAGCCGAGAAAATGTTGTTAGCACCTGAGTGGATTAATGTGGCGACGTCGGCCACGGCAAGTCTGATCACTCAAGAAGTTTATTTGGTTGATAAACGCCGTAAAGCCGAGTTACTTTCAGAGCTTATTGGTCGCAATAACTGGCAACAAGTATTAGTGTTTGTCAGCACTAGAGAAAGTGCTGAGCATTTGCACGCTGAATTAAAGCTTGATGGCGTGAAAAATGCGGTTTTCCACGGCGAAAAAACGCAAGGTGCGCGCAACCGTGCATTAGAAGAGTTTAAAACTGGTAAATTACGTGTCATGGTGGCAACCGATGTTGCTGCTCGTGGTCTAGATATTGAAGCACTGCCTTTAGTGATTAACCTAGAGTTGCCTTTTGCCGCTGAAGATTATGTGCATCGCGTTGGTCGTACTGGCCGCGCAGGTTTAGCTGGACGCGCGATTTCATTTGTATCGCCGCAAGACAGAGAAATGCTGCAAGAAATCGAACTGTTAATTGAGCAGACTTTACCTTGTATTACTTTACCGGGCTACGAAGAGGGGGCCGCTTTGCCTGCTCGTTATCGCGATGTCGTGGTTAAGCCTGTTAAAGAGAAAGGTCATAACAAACGTAAATATGAAGATAAAAACCGTACTGCAAAAAACGCAGTAGGGAAAAGCAATATTCGCGGCGCAACCTCAGGAAAAAGTAGTTACGGTCGCTCGAAGGATAAAGCTAAGAAATAGTGCACATATTGCATAATTTACTCTAATTTAAAGTGAACATATCTAGCGCTAGAATGTTCACTTTTTTATGGGCTAAAGTTTGTCTTTGCAACAGGAAGTGAAAATATATAGAAAGTGTCAGCGCTTTTGATGAGGTAAGAATGGAATCTAAATTATTGAAGATAAAACTTAAGCTTGGCTCTAGAGAAAAGCTAGACAATTTGATCTGCTATATGCGAGAAAATATTGAATTCCCTAAGAGTGAAATGGGTCAAAAAGGCTATTATTGGGACAGTGTTTTCTATGAATCATCTCGAGATCATGAGCATATTTATATCGTCATCAAATCAGTCAACTTTGCTCAAATAATGCTGGACGAATCGATGCTGCTCCATACACCATTTAGAGAGGTTTATGAGAAGTTTAGGCAAGAGTGCTGGATGGATGAACCTTATACTGACATTGACGCAACCGCTTGTTTTAACTCGTCGATGCAATTTTCTATTTAGTTGTAATTTCAATTAATCGGTGAAGAAGCATAAAAAACGTGCAGTAGATAAACTCGACTGCACGTTTTATATTTAACGTGAGTTAAGGTTTATTGCAGATGAGTCTGCAATAAATGGCTTAATTCTAACTCCACGTCGATCCAGACTAGACGGTGATCTGATGAGATACTTTTACCGTCACCCCAGGCAACGCGAGAGTCATTCATCAGCATGTAGCCATCTTCAAAGCTTGCAGGCCAGAATACACCTGAGTCAGTGATGTTGAGATCGTTAGATGGGATCGCATGGTCAACGCGTAGGCCAAATGTGCTGGTGATACGATCAGGATAAGTGCTATCACCACAATCACCCAATGCTACACACTCAGTTGAACCTAGGCTGTTTGGCGCGTAAACACCATCAGTTGCGAGTACGTTAACGCGATCGTGGTTCATCAGCTGCTGAATTGATTCTAGGAAGCCATCACCATTTTCTGGGTCGGCATTAAGATCGCCCATGACCACGAAAGATGCATCTAAACCTAAACCACCTTTAACACCCGCATCATCGTAAATGTAGTCAGCATTTGATACATAGTCGCTCCAGAACTTGATTTCTGCACTATTTAACAACTTGTTGTTTTCTGTGACGGTATCAAATACGGGTGGCGTTGGGTGAGACAGAAGTAGGTGAACCACTTTCTCGCCGTCTGCTGTAGGGATAAGGATTGGTGCATCAACGTGGTTTTTAGAAGATAGTGGTTTTTCTGCCCACGCTTCAGCTGTGTACCATTCATCACCACACTTCATGCCTGCTGGGATAGGGTTCTTATCATCGTCGCAATTAACGATAGTAGGATTTGTTTCACCCGGCATATCTTTCCATTTAAAGTCTTGGAAAGTACGGATGTTAGCTGTGTCGATTGGGTACTGTGATAGTAGGCCAAACGCATATTGACCGTGGTAGAAACCAAAACCCCAAGCGTCACCAGGTAGTGCTACCTTGCCATTACGGTCTAAATCAAACTCACTTAACAGACCTGTATTGGTTGAGAAGTTTTCAGCATAAGCGAATTGGATCGGCTCAAGCATCTTCTGTTCGTCAGATGTAGTACCTAGCGCATTTTGTGGCACAGCTAAATAATTAAGGCGGAAACCTTTAATCGCATCTTGGTTTTCACCAAGGCCGTCGTTGTTAAACTCACCCATCATGATAACGGCTGGACGCTCAGTTTGGATAATAGCGGCAACGTTACGGATTTGAATAATTTTTTCGACAACTTTTAGCTCATCAGCAGATAATTCATCGTCAAACCATTTCTGCATTAACGCTTCTTGCTCAAGTGCAGGGATCTGCATCTCAGTGACTAGCTGTTCGAAAGTACTACGATCAAAAGAAAGATTATAAGTAGCGAACTTAACCGTTGTTGGCTCTGGTGGATAAATATTAGTTGTTTCGTCATTACATCCTGCTAATAACGCAACAGAGATCGCAGCAGCTGCTGCAGTTTTAAGTAATTTCATGTTTTTGACCCATCAATTGTAATTATAATAACGAGCTCATTTAGTTGAGCTTCGCTGATATTCTATACAGCTGTACATTGCATGAAAATGAATCTCGGCAAAAGTAACGTCTGAGTGATGGTTTTATCAGCTTAAGTTGCCGGTGTGATTGCTTTTTGTTGGGCTCGTGTGTTTGCTGTGTAAATGCCATGTATCTCGCTAGGTTGGTGTTAGCTATTGGTTGTTTAGTTGTTGCTTATCTAATTGCATCTTAATTTGTTTTTAAGATGAATATGATCTGATAGTGTAATGCCATTGATAAAATAGGAGTGTGTAAGTGAGCAGAACCCTTAGGATTAATATAATTGTTGCTGCCATTTTTCTATGTGGTTGCTCTCAATTAGATCACAGGCCACAAGGCGATAAAATAGCTGTAAGCCCTCATAACGCCGATAGTTTTTATGTTAGAACTCAGGTTCAACCATGTGATTATGCATGGTTTAAAAAAGTAGAACAACAGCTACAAACTGGCGATGGTCAAGGACATGGCCCAGATCTCGGCTCCATGGAATGGCGCTCGGTGATAGAATTTAAATTGGGTATTGGCGGTGATGATTCTATTGTTAGTGTCGATTCTGATTTGTGGTGTGACTATATCGATAAGCAGTATATCGACTAATACTATTTTAATGATCACTGCTTTAACGAGCAATAGCTTTGATTAGTAGCGCTTGAGGAACACTTCCTAGACAAGTATTGGCTCTGTGAATCTTGATTAGCTAAATAGCACCCGACCTGTTTCCATTAAATATCAGCCATCTTTATCTCAACATAATATGATGCCAATATACGGGTATGCGTGACATTCACGCGCATTAACGATTAGAATCTTTGGCTATTCGATAGATAGAGTTCATGTCATGATCCAGAAAATTATTCCTACTAATGTCATCACCGGTTTTTTAGGTGTCGGTAAGACTTCCTTTATCAAAAACTTGTTACAGCATAAACCTAAAGGAGAAGTGTGGGCGGTTCTGGTGAATGAGTTTGGTGAAATAGGCATTGATGCAGGCTTACTCGATAACGGCAACGAACAGGTGCAGATTAAAGAGGTGGCGGGAGGGTGTATGTGCTGCGCTGCGGGCTTGCCTATGCAGGTGGCAATAAACCAGTTAATTGCAAAAGCCAAACCCGATAGGTTACTGATTGAACCTACAGGCTTAGGTCATCCTAAAGAGGTGCTTAAGGTATTAACTCAGCCACATTATCAACACGTTTTGGCGATGAAGGCGTGTGTGACCTTAGTCGATGCGAGAAAACTCAATGATAGCCGTTATACCGAACATGAGATCTTTAATCAGCAGCTGCAAGTTGCGGATGTTGTCATAGCCAGCAAGACCGACTGTTATCCAGTCACTTTGATTGACTCCTTGATTGACTATTTAGCTGTCATTAACGGCTCTCTTATTAATAGCCCCGTTATTAGGGGCTCGAACGAAGAAGGTCAAACGACCTCAAGCTTGCCCGTTATTCCTTGGAGCTTAAAGCAAGCTGATGAGAGTCATGCATCGATAATGTCTTTGCTTGAAGGGGCTCACCAAAACAAGAGTGCGGCTACGGAGCAGGTACTAAAATCGCAAGAAGCATTACAAGCACTATCACCAGAAGTATCGGCCACTCAGGCGCCGCGCCTGATGGATATCCACTATAGTCCGCTATTTTCAGAGGCTGCAACTAAACAGCGTGTTGAATTTAATGATCGTGGCCTCCTTTGCATGAGCAATCAAGGGGAGGGTTTTTATAGTTGCGGTTGGGTGTTTGACCCAAGTTATGAGTTCGACTTTGATCGGTTGCTGGCATTAATAAGCAACTTACAGGTCGCGCGCATTAAAGCTGTGATGATCACCGAAGAGGGGATTGCGGGTTTTAATGGTGTCGATGGTGAGTTATCAATCGTTGAGCTTGATGATGCAATGGACTCTCGAATTGAGCTATTGTCGATGTCAGCCATTGGCGCAGCCGATTTAGAAAAGGCGTTATTAGGCGCTGCGACTCGACTGAACGGCTAAATCCATTGGCGGCTTAAGGCTCAGTATTAGGTAGCAGTACTACATGTTTAGTGCTTAGTACGAATATAAATACCCATCAAGAATAATAATTAGAAAATATCATGACTCAACCGACACTCACTGCGGCAGAGCCAGGACGAAATAATCTGGACTCACCTATGGTGACAGAGCCTATCGCTAAGCTATTTTGGCGCTATAGTATTCCGACAATTCTATCCATGCTAGTGACAGGTATTTACGTCACCATTGACGGCATGTTTATTGGCCACTACTTGGGTGAGGTTGGTCTAGCGGGCATGATCTTAGCCTACCCGATAGCGGCAGTGCTTTATGCGATAGGGGCGACACTGGGCATGGGCGGCGCAGCGTTAGTATCAATCCATCAGGGGCAAGGTGAGCCCCATATTGCACGGAAAATATTGGGAAATACGTTCAGTTTGTGTTTGATATCGGGACTGATTACTACAGTATTAGGCTGTTACTTCTCTAAAGATATCCTCGTGATGCTAGGCGCAGAGGGAGAGATTCTGCGCAGTGCCGATGATTATCTGTTTTGGTATTTTGCCTTAGGCACATTCCCCATCGTGTCGATGGCGTTCACTACATTACTGCGAAATGATGGTCGTCCCGGATTTGTAACCTTAGTTTTAATCTTAGGTGGTGTGCTCAATACGGTACTCGACTGGTTGTTAATCGTAGTGTTCCCCTATGGGTTAATGGGCGCGGCGATAGCGACCATGATCTCCCAAGCCGTGACTGGTGCACTGTGTTTGCAGCACTTTTTTTCGAGTCGAACCGAAATTGGCATTAACCTTGAACAGATGAAGCTGAAGTGGGATCACTGCGTTAATATCATTCGTGTCGGCACGCCAAGCTTTTTAATGAATATGTACCTGACCGTGGTGTTGACCCTACACAATGTGGCATTTCTGGCAGTGGGCACGCCGCTGCACGTGGCGGCATTTGGTGTGGTGAGCTATACCGAAGCGTTTTTTTACCTATTATTTGAGGGCATCGCTTTTGGCGTGCAGCCTATTCTCAGCTTTAACGCGGGCGCAAAGCGCTTTGATAGGGTGAAACAAGCACTGAAGATGGCCTTTTCAGTGACCTTAGTTTGTGCAGCGTTAGGGCTTATCTTTATCTATTCGGTACCGCAATTGTTTGTGTATATTTTTGCTGGTGATAATGTCTTGCTCACGCCGATAGCAACCGAAGGAATGCGTTGGTACTTCTGGGGCTTACCGATGGAAGGCTTATTGCTTGTTGGCGCATCTTTCTTCCAAGCGATTAACTACTCCAAAGAAGCATCTATTTTAACGGGGGCAAAACTGATCCTATTCGCTGCCATTTTATATCTATTTGCTTGGGCTTTTGGCGTCACAGGTGTGTGGATTTCATTGGCGACTTGCAGCACGATGTTAGTCATTTGGATGGCATGGATTATGAGGCGAACCCACAATAAGCTATTGGCCTAAATCTTTATATATTTAAATATGATGTTTTATGCCGAGGGTTGGGACTAAGTTACTCGTGTTATAAAGGGGGCTCGCTCAATCATTGAGCTCGTGTTGCTAGTATGTTAGTTTTATTGCAAATGTGATGCTAGTGGCGTGGCTTGTTCAGCACTTAAAATGGTATGGATAAAGCTGTACCATTTGTAGAACGCATATCTCAACATATTAATGAAACAAGGATTTTTCATGTTTACAAAGCCGAGTGCGAATAAGCGTAATATTATTTTTGCGGCTGTTTTTACAACCGCAGTCAGCTTTTGCTCACCTGTTTTCGCTTCAGAATTTAGTGATGCTTATTCAGCTTATAAAGTTGCAGTCACCGCTGAGAATCAATCTGAAATAGAGCTTTATGCATTACAGTCTTATGAGCTAGGCAAGGCTAAATTTGGTGCTGATAGTATTAATAGCGCCACACTAGCATTAAATGCAGGTAACGCATTAATCGCAAATATGCCTAAACAAACCTTTGAGGAGCAGGTCAAAGCTCAACCGAAAAAGCGTCAGCCTCAAGCATATGGCTTGTTTGAAGAGACATTAAAGATCTACAGTAAGCATTATGGTGAAGAGGCTATAGAGCTTATTGATCCACTTTTGGGTCTAAGTGACGCCAGCAGTCAAAAATATGCTCGTGAGTTTTTGGATGATGCCTTAGATATTGCCGAGGACTCTGATGATGCAATGTTAATCGCCGATACCAAAATGGCCTATTTTGAACGTTTGGTTAACTCTGGTTATTACACCCGCAAAGTGCGTAATTACGCTTTTGATGCACAAGAAGCTTACAGTGAACTATTGCCTGAAAATGCAATGAAGCGCGTACTCACTAGCTTTAGGGTTGGTAACGTACGCTTTGCAGAGAAAGATTATGATGAAGCTGAAGCGCTATTTTTAGGCGTTATCACGCAATTTCAAAAGCTTGATTATAATCATCCATACGAGTTGGCAGCTCATGCCAAATTAGTACAGATTTATGAGCTTGATGGCGAAAGTGAAAAATCAACTCAACACTGTATCGCGATTGGTAATATGAAGCCGTGGAAAGAGGATATTGAGCCGACGCCACTGTTTAGGAAGCACCCTGATTATCCGCTTTCTTACTTGAAAGCAGGAAAAAGCGGTAACACGAATATGAGCTTTACCATAGATAAAATGGGCTTTGTTAAGGATGTTGTAGTGATAGAGTCTAACGGTGGTAGCAAGTTTGAAACAGAATCACTGATAGCGTTAAAGCAATGGCGCTATGCCCCCAAATTTATTGAAGGTGAAGCGGTTGAGGCAAAAGGGGTTAAGGTTAAATTGGAATACTATGTTGAGAAATAGCCTTACCTCGTAAAGCAAAGCCCTAATATCAATTAGGGCTTTTTTGAATCTGCATAATGCTGGTTAGGCTAAACCAAATATACGTTAAGGCTACACGCACCATGAGCACCTACAACCAATGCTTGCTCAATATCCGCAGTCTTAGAAGGCCCAGCGATAAAAGTACCAAACTCTCCAGAATCTAACGTAATACGGCTAGCCGCTTGATGCATATTAGCCACAATGGTTTTTTCATCTAGTACGAGAAACAGATTCTCACAGATAAAGGGCGTGACGCGGTGGCCAAGGTTTTTGTTATTAACCCAAATAGCCCCGTTTTCGGCCACGCCTAAATCTCCCGGGATCACCGCATAATCGATATCTCTTAGCTGGTGGGCAGTATCGGTCACCTCGCGGTTGCCTTTAATACCATCAAGCATAGAGATGATCTGCAGTCCTTCTGCAATATGTGCATCCACCTGCGTCTGCAACTTAGCTAAACCGCCTTCGCGGTGCAAGGTGCCGGCAACCGTATTGAGGCTAGTCTCAAATTGACCCACTAAATCATCGATGCGCGGCGCGATATTGATAATCGGCATGGCTTGAGGTGCCATAGCTGCGCTCTTTAGCGCGTTAAGGATGTCGAGTTTACTAGACATTTTATTATCCTCTGTTCTTCTTAAACCAAGCTTCGAAGCTGGAGTCTGGTGCCACTGGTAACTCGCGGTATTTGCCCCAAGCGCCAGAGAACGGCTTTAATAAACTTCCCGGTAGAATGTTGAGCGCAGTGCGCGCGATACTCATCGAGCAGTTGAGTGCGGTTTCACTGGCCATAAATTTGCCCACGAGTGGCATATAACTGGCTTTACCATAAGGCAGTTTTCCGGCTTCAGCTTTAAGGCGGCGATGATGGTGAATGATTTTATCTAGTGGCACCTTAGTTGGGCATACATAAGAGCAGCTGCCACACAAGGTACAAGCCCAAGGCATGGAGTTGGTATCATCACACTGTGATCCGACGGCGATACCGATTGGCCCAGGAATGGTGTAGTTATAGCTGTAACCACCACTGCGGCGATAAACAGGACACGTATTAAGGCAGCCACCACAGCGAATACATTTAAGTGATTCAGCTAAAATTTTGTCTTTGAGCATATCAGTACGGCCGTTATCGACAATAATCACGTGCATCTCGCCGCCATCTTGTGGGCCGCGATAAAAAGAGCTGTAAGTGGTGATCGGCTGACCCGTGGCATTTCTTGCCAAGGTGCGTAGCAAGACTGCGGCGCTATCGATATTGGGCACGATTTTGTCTATGCCCATAGAGTGCAGTTGCAGCTTAGGTAAGTTAGCGCCCATATCGGCATTACCTTCGTTAGTACACACAACGACCGCACCTTTATCGGCAATGGCCATATTAACGCCAGTCATTGCCGCATCGGCTGACAGAAACTGCTCACGCAGGTGTGCACGGGCTGCGCGGGTTAGGTAAAGCGGATCTGAAGCGCCGGCATCAGTGCCAAGTTTGTCGTGGAATAGATCGCCCACTTCCTCTTTTTTCAGATGGATAGCCGGTACCACAATGTGTGATGGTGGTTGGCCTGCAAGCTGGATAATACGCTCACCCAAATCGGTATCAATCACTTCAATGCCATGCTGCTCCAAATATGGATTCATGTGGCACTCTTCGGTGAGCATTGATTTAGACTTTACTAACTTTTTAACCTCATGCTCAGCTAAAATCCCATGCACGATACGGTTGTGCTCAGCGCCATCTTTGGCCCAGTGCACCTTAATATTATTCTTTAGACAGTTCTGCTCAAACTCTTCTAAATACTGCGCTAAATGCGTCAGCGTGTGCAGTTTCATGTCTGAACCGATTTGGCGCAGTTGTTCCCACTCCGGTAGGCTGCCTGCAGCGCGGTCACGCTTTTCTCGTAGCATCCAAAGCGCTTTTGAGTGCCAATCAACCCGTGATTCGTCTTTACAGAATATCTCGGCTTTATGGGCATGAGTTGCTGATGTTGAAATCGACATATCTTCTCCTAAAGCGCTGCGTTAATGACTTGAGCGATATGGCGAGTCTCAATCGGCAGTTTCTGCCGTCTGACCATGCCATCGATGTGGAGTAAGCAAGATGGATCGAATCCAACGGCATACTTAGCGCCTGTTGCTGCATGAGCCTGCGCTTTATCTTTGCCCATTTTGGCCGATACAGCACCTTCATCTAGGGCAAAAGTACCACCAAAGCCACAGCATTCATCGCGGCGATCTGGATAGACAATCTCTATTTCTGGAATGGCGGCGAGTACCGCTTCGAACTTGTTCATACGTGGGCCCATCTGCTCGCTGGGGGTGGCCAAGTCAAGCATGCGAATACCGTGACAACTCATCTGTAGGCTAATTTTATGTGGAAACGGTTTAGTAAAGGCTGGAATAGGGGAGACGTCGTGAAGAAACTCAGTTAGCTCATACAGTTTGTCAATGACAGCCTGCGCTTCAGGGCTTGAATCAAACTCATGAAAGTTTTCTTTAGCCGCTACAAGGCAAGAAGCTGCAGGGCACACGATGGCATCACACTCAACACCTTTGAAGGCATTGAGTAGTTTCATGGTGGTTTTCTTGGCTTCGTTATAACAGCCTGAATTTGTCATTGGCTGACCGCAGCAAGTCTGACCTTTTGGCAGTATGACTTGGTGGCCGAGTTTTTCTAATAATTCTAAAGTGGCGATCCCCACTTCAGGAACCATTTGATTCACTAGACACGGTATGAAAAGAGCTATCTTCATTGTGTTTTCTCTTCTATTTTGCAGACATAGTTAGCGACTTTTAACTGTAGGAAGTAACCGTAAAAAGTAACCGCAAAAAAGTCGGCTTAAAAAGCAGACTTTATTTTAAATGGGCACACGCCTATATTTATTCACACATTAAATATAGGCCGATAACCTTGTAAAAAGTAGTGCTAATTTAGCAAATAAACTTAGGCATTTTTGCAAAAATGAAAATAAGCTATCTATTTGTATAGTAAGGGTAATAGTGGGTTTTACTGCTGAGTTTGCAATATAGAAAGCTAAAAGTGGTTAGGCAGTTAAGCAGTTAAGTGGAGTGGATTGAGTTTGATTAAAAAGTGAGGGGCAAGCTGCCCCTCACTTTTTACTAAAGAGTCGCGCTATTTAGCGGGTACACTCTTCTAAAAGATAGGCAAGGTGGCGGTAAGAGATACCGCTATGTTGAGTTAAACCGACTTCACACATACGGTTAGCGTAATATCCTTCGTTAACATCAACAGGGATTAGCTTTTTGATATTGCGCAGCGCGCTAGCGTTGATTTCAGGCTTATACAAGCCTTTTTCACCGGCATAACCACAGCAATCTATGCCTGCCGGGCGGATCATTTGTTGGCTACAGGCATCGATAATCGCTTCCATCTTTGGCTCAAGTTTCATCTTACGTGCACTACAACCTAAGTGCAGAGCGACAGCAGGCTTTTTGCGGTTGATGGTGAGCTTATCGAGTAGCTTGTCATGGATGAAATCAACCATATCGACAATTTCAATCTTGTCTGTCAGTGACTTATCACCAGAAAGTGTACGATAAGTACAAGAAAGCGCATCAATAATCACCGGCAGCTTACCGCCCTGAGTCATAGCTGCAACCGCTTCAATTAACTCTTTACGCTTAGCGTCAGCGTTTTTAAAGTCACCTTTTGACTCCCACATTTGGCCGCAACACAGATCACGAGTTTTCTCAGGAGTGATTACGTTGTAACCAGAACGCTCAAGTAGCGTGACGATGACTTCAGGTAAGGTGCGGTTATCGGGATCTTTTGGGGTTGGACCAAAGGTGCGTCCACCGCAAGCTGGGAAGTAAACTACGGTTTCTTGACCCGGGATCGGCGCGGCAAGTTTGGGCAATTTGCCACCTTTTGGAAAATCAGGATTCCAATAAGGCACTTCTTTAGAAACGACACGGCCAGCTTTCATGATTGCGCCAGTTATCGCGCTGCCAGTGATCTTGTGAACGGTACCTAGCACATTAAAACCTGTGCTGATCACCTGGTTAACTGCGCCAAAGTGCTTGGCTTGAAAATCGAGTACCTTTTGTTCAGTACTGGTGATATAGGGCGTTCTGAGTTTACGCACTAACTCGCCCATACTGTTTTCGACTGGGCAGGCGATGGTACAAAGCTGACAGGCGGCGCAAGTATCAACTACATCGTACTTGGCTGCGGCGCGCATCTCACTGGCCGCTTGTTTGTCACCTGATTGCTCAAGACGCTCAATTTCACGTAATGTGGCAATACGTTGACGTGGCGACATATTTAGCGCTGATGTCGGGCAGGTTTTTTCGCAGAAACCACATTCGATGCATTTGTCGACTAAGTCATCGACTACAGGGCAGGGTTTAATGTTTTTAACGTGAATTTGATTATCATCGTTAAGAATAACCCCGGGGTTTAATAAGCCTTCAGGGTCAAAAATCTGCTTAATACGCTTCATCAAGGTGTAAGCGTCACTGCCCCATTCCATCTCAACAAAGGGCGCTACTGCGCGGCCGGTGCCGTGCTCGGCTTTCATTGAACCGTCGTATTTATTGATCACCATTTCGGCGACATCTTGCATAAAGGCGTGGAAGCGCTCAATGTCAGCTTGTGAGTTAAATGTGGGTGTTATGATGAAGTGGAAGTTACCCGCAAGTGCATGACCATAAATAACCCCCTCAGGATAGTTATGCTTATGGAAAAGCTCGGTTAAATCGTTAGCCGCAGCCGCTAGATGCTCAAGTTCAAAGGCCACATCTTCGATGATAACGGAGGTGCCTTTAGGGCGCTCGCCACCAATAATTGGGAACAGTGCTGAGCGCATTGCCCAGTACTGACCAAAAACGGTAGGGTCGTCACTGAAGCTAATAGGGCGCTCAGTCTCGATATGCGCAAGCTTAGCGATAACGTCTTGGGTATAGGTTCCAAGTGTTGCTTTGTCATTGGCGCGAGATTCAATCAGTAGGATACAAGCGCCTTCAGGTAAGTCTGTTAACCATAGCGGCATGCCCGCTTTGCCTGTTATCGCTCTAATTGAGGCCCAGTCGAGCAACTCTGCGGCGGCAACGCTGTCGCCCACAATTGGCGGAACAGCGCGAGCGGCATCTTCCATATTGAAAAACACAGCCATGGCTGAGGCTTTAAAGCGTGCTTCATCAACCGTGTGGTAAGTCACCTCTTCAACAAAGGCTAGCGTCCCTTCGGCGCCCACAATCAGATGGTTAATTAGCTCAAAAGGATCGGCAAAATCAACCAGGGCATTCAGGCTATAACCTGTTGTGTTTTTAATCGAGAATTTTTTACGAATTCTAGCGGCAAGCACGGTGTTGTTAACGGTTAGCGCAGCGAGCTCAGTAAGCTGTTGCAAAAGTTGTGGATGAGACTGAGTAAAGGCAGCTTTAGAGTCGTCACAACCTGTATCTAGCTCTGTGCCGTCTGCAAATAATAATTTGGCAGAAGCGATAGTTTGGTAACTGTTTTGCGCCGTACCACAACACATGCCAGAGGCGTTGTTAGACACGATGCCACCAATTTTAGCTGATGCAAGCGTTGCCGGATCGGGGCCTATTTTCTTGTTTAAAGGCTTTAAAACTGCGTTGGCATCGGCGCCAATCACCGCGGTACCTAGGCTAATTGTTGAGGCATCGTCACTTACGGTTAATGTTCTAAAACCATCATGACCTAAGATCAGCAAAATACCTTCACCAATGGCTTGGCCTGAAAGACTCGTTCCTGCAGCTCTAAAGGTTACTGGAGCGCCGTAGGTGCGGGCAATGGCTAGGGTGCGTTTAGCTTGCTCTAGGGTATCGGCATGCACCACAATTTCAGGCACGATACGAAAGTAGCTGGCATCAGTTGACCAGGCAAAACGGCGAACTGGATCATTAGTGGCGGCGTGCTCGCCAACTTGTCTACGTAAATCTCTTAATACTGCTTCATAATTAATCGACATTAACTTTATCTCATACACTTACTTTAAGTGGATAAAGCCGCTGCTTGAGCGGCTTTCTCGATATTATTATTTTTATAAAATTTGCTATATACGTTGCTTTAAAAAAGGAGGCAAGAGCTTAAAAGCCACCCCAAACTGCAGCGATAGTACCCGCGACTAAAGCATAGCCTAGTGCCACAGGCATGGTTTTACGGATAATTTCAGATTCACGCCCAGCCATACCAACAACCGTTGCAGCGGCAACAACGTTCATTACACACATCATGTTACCGGCGTTAGCACCAATGCCCTGCATTGCGAGAATAAGTGCATGGTTAGCTCCAATATTATCGGCAACACTGTACTGTAGGCCTGAAAACATCATGTTTGAGAAGGTAGCCGATCCTGATAAGAAGGCGCCGAAAATCCCCACAATTGGCGATACCCAAGCCCACACCGCGCCCATGCTGTTAGCGAGCGTATCGGCGAGTGCGACAGGCATAGAGGCAAGCCCTGAGGCATTTTCGCCAGAGTTTAAGAAAATTTTAACCATAGGGACCGAGGCCCCAAGCGAAATAATCGTCGGCACCATAGACTTACAAGAGACTGAGATAGACTCTTTAATGGCAGGCGACTTCATTCTAAATAGGAAGAAACCTAGGATGCAGACTAAAACAAAGAAAGCGCCAGGTGCGTAAAGTGTGGCAAAGCCCGCTTTTAACTCTGTACCGAGTAAACCTGTCCAGCTGATGTTAAAGCTAGATAACCAGGCTTTAAGTGGTGCAACGGTACGTGACAGCACCAGTAATGCCGCCATAATTAAATAAGGAGACCAAGCGGCAAGTTGCGAGAACTTAACGTCAGTCTCTAATGCTTGACTGGTTTTACCATCGTTCTCAGCAAAGTCATTCCACTGCTCTTTAGGCAATAGGTAGCCTTTTTTAGCAACAGGGATAACCAGTGCCATACCCACAAGCGCACCAATAACTGACGGGAACTCCGGGCCTGCAAAGTAGTTAATTAACCAAGCTGGAACGGTGAACGCAAGACCTGCAAATAGCGCGAACTTCCATATGGCTAAGCCTTCTTTAAATGACTTATTACGACCAAAGAAGCCTGTGAGAATTGCTACCATTGTCAGTGGAATAAGGGTACCAGTGATTAAGTCTATGGTGATCATGTGCATGGCGATAAACTGCGCATAATCTGCAAAACTGCCACCGTGCTGAGCAATTTGCTGTGCGGCCATATTTGCGCCGCCCTGAGTTAGGCCTTGCTCCATACCGAACAGAACGGGAAGACCAATGGCGCCGAACGAGACTGATGTTGAGTCAGCAATCAAGGCGACAACGGCTGCTGCAATAGGAGGAATGCCAAGTAACACAAGTAGTGGTGCACCAATTGCCGCAGGGGTACCAAAGCCTGCTGAACCCTCAATAAACGAGCCGAACAACCAGCAGATGATGATCACCTGCACCCTCGCATCACCACTAATATTGGTAAAACCAGCGCGGATAGTATCCATCGCGCCAGAATACTTAAGGGTGTTAAGTAGGAACACAGCACCAAAGATGATCGTTAGTGGCGTTAATGCTGACAGCAAGCCTTCAACCACTGAAGCGGCCAGGAAGGTTGTGTCCATCTGCCAAACGAATACTGCTGCAAGTCCTGTAAATACCATAGAAATAGGCATCGCTCTAGATGCTGGCATCCGTAGTAGGACCAGGAACAGCATTACGCTGATAATCGGCGTTAAGCTTGCGAGTAGTTGAATAAAGGTCATGCTTGCCTCGATGTGTTTGAGTATCTAACTTCAATTGTTGCTTTCAAATTTTTTAGTTATTACGAAAAGCGGTGTGTACTAAACGTGATTTAGAAAAATGTAAACATGATCTAGATCATGCTGCTTATCAATTGTGCTTGATAATGCCATTAGTGAGACGGGTCATGGTTTTGTGTTTTGCGACTATGTGATGCGCGTCACGTATAATTGTTGGTTGAATGCTAGGTAGGCATAAGAAAAGTATAAAGGGCGTCATTCTTAGTACTAAAAGTGCTGGAACCTACCATCTTGAGCGTCATTCATCTTAGATTTGATCGGTAAATTTCTTATGTGGCAGCGAATAAGGTAAGCGAGATTTAACGCTTGTGTGATCTGTATCTAGTTTTTGCTTTTTGTCTGCCCGTCATATTTATCATTATTAATCTAAGTTAATGTTTTTAATAGAGATGAACTTTTGAGGCATCACATTATGTTTTGATGTGTTTGAATCAAGCAGGGATGAGAACTGTAGCTAATTAACACCAATGTAGTGAAAGTTACATCAAAAGTTGGCGGGGAAGCTAATTATTGAGGCGGCAGATGCCGATAACTGATGCCTGTAAATAAGGCTTAAAAAGTATCGACATCTAGCTGAGTAGAAGATCCTAGATAGAAGGGATTAGAAAAGTTTGCTTCCCCAACCTAGCTTGGTACGAAGAACGTGGAAATAGTTATGCCCTTTAGGATGCACAAGCCTTAAGGTTTCTTGGCTGCGTTTTATGATAATTTCATCACCAGGCAGAACCGGCAGGTGTACATGACCATCACAACTGACTTCTAAGTTATCACCGTTATGGGGCGATACGACCAGCTTAATGATGCTAGCCGCATCAACAACAATTGGTCTACACGAAAGTGTGTGAGGAAACATCGGCACTAAAATCATCGCGGCGAGGTTTGGCGTTAATATCGCACCACCTGCAGACAAAGAGTAAGCGGTCGATCCGGTCGGAGTGGAAATAATCATACCGTCGGCGCGCTGGCTATACATGAATTTGTCATCTATGTAGACTTCAAACTCAATCATATGTGCAACTTTACCTGGATGAAGTACCGCTTCGTTGACTGCGGTATTACTTGATTTAAGCTCATTGTGGCGATGCACTTCGGCTTCGAGTAAAAAGCGTTGCTCAATTTCAAATTCGCCTTCAAGTACCTTAGATAATGCTTCTTCAAATGAGTCTGGTGGTAAGTCGGTCAAAAAGCCCAAGTTCCCTCGGTTAACCCCGATAACACCGATATTAAAGCGTGCCAGCACCCGAGCAGCGCCGAGCATGTTACCGTCACCGCCAACAACAATCGCTAAATCGCATTGCGCACCGATCTCTAATAGATCGACAGATTGCACCTGAGGACCCAGTTCTCCGGCGACTCGTTCTTCGACTAACACTTTATAGCCTTGCATGCTAAGCCAATGATGCAACCTTTTTAAGGTCTGTGTGGTTCCCTTGTGATTCGGTTTACCAATTAGACCAATTGTGTGAAACGTATTGCTCATATTTATGTTAGATCCAGCTTTAGGCCTTGAAACCTTAAAATTGATCCCCATAATATGCTCAGAGCATGCAGAAACAAAGCATTTTTAGCTGGAGCAAAAATGAGCAACGAAACAAATAAAGCACAAGATAACCAAGTTGAAGAGATCGTCGAAGGCGAATTGCTTAACGAAAATGGCACTGAAGCAACAGATGAAGGCGCTTTGATGGATGAGTTAACTCAAGCAAATTTCCGTGTTGAAGAGTTAGAAAAGGCTTTGCAAGAAGCTGAAGCTAAAGTTGAATCTCAGAAAGACTCAGTGATCCGTGCTGCAGCTGAAGTCGACAATATACGTCGTCGTTCAGCTATGGATGTTGAGAAGGCGCACAAGTTTGCCTTAGAGAAATTCATCAACGAATTGCTACCTGTTTTAGATAACATGGAGCGTGCGTTGCAAGGTACTGACGCAGAAGCTGAAGCAACAAAGGCGATTTACGAAGGCGTTGAGCTGACGGCAAAGAGCTTTGTGAGCACAGTAGAGAAGTTTGGCTTAGTCCAAGTTGATCCACAGGGCGATACATTTAACCCAGAGCTACACCAAGCGATTGGCATGCAGCCAAGTGCAGATTTCCCTGCCAATACTGTGATGATGGTGATGCAAAAAGGTTATACCTTGAACGAGCGCTTACTTCGCCCTGCGATGGTAATGGTTTCTCAAGGTTAATCATGGTCGCTTGGCGCTTATGAGTGCTAAGTAAGATCCTTGCAATAGCGGCAATAAATACGGCCACAAAAAAGGACTGCTTAGGCAGTCCTTTTTATTACGCAATGCTTGCTAGAAACTATATTGATTACTATTAAGCAATAAAGTCTTCAATCTGCTTTTGAATACCCGCCGCATCTAAGCCAAGCTCACTGATGATCTCTTCTGGCGCGCCGTGCTTAATGAACTCATCAGGCAAACCAATAAGCAATACCTGTTTTGGCATCTTAAGCGTCTGCAATAGCTCTAGTACGCCAGAACCTGCACCGCCCATAATCGCGTTCTCTTCAACTGTGACGAGCACATCGTGATTTGCAGCAAGCTCTTTAATCAGCTCAGCATCAAGTGGCTTCACAAAGCGCATATCGGCAACGGTGGCATCGAGTGCTTCGGCTGCAGTTAAGCTGCTTGCCAGCAAGGTACCAAAGTTAAGGATGGCAATCTTCTTGCCTTCACGCTTAATTAAGCCTTTACCGATTGGCATTGCTGTCATGGTTTCGACTTGCTTAGCGCCAGTGGCGCTACCACGAGGGTAACGTACAGCGGTAGGGCCATCGTTATAGCAATAGCCGGTATAGAGCATCTGGCGGCATTCATTTTCATCAGACGGCGCCATGATCACCATATTTGGCACTGTGCGCATAAAGCTTAAATCGAATGCTCCTTGATGAGTTGGGCCATCGGCGCCAACAATACCACCGCGGTCAATGGCAAAGAGTACCGGTAGCTTTTGCAGCGCGACGTCATGGATAAGCTGATCATAACCACGCTGTAAGAAGGTAGAGTAGATAGCGACAACAGGCTTGTATCCTTCACAGGCAAAACCCGCTCCAAAGGTTACCGCATGTTGCTCGGCAATCGCTGCATCGAAATACTGCTTAGGGAAGCGCTGAGAAAACTCAACCATACCTGAACCTTCGCGCATCGCTGGTGTAATACCCAGTACCTTTTCATCTTTTTCAGCAATATCACAAAGCCACTTACCAAACACTTCTGAGAAGGTTGGGTCGCATGGTTTAGCTGCTGGTTTTTCGAAGGTTGAAGGATCAAACTTAGGCACTGCATGCCAACCAATAGGATCTTTTTCTGCTGGCTCATAACCACGACCTTTCTTAGTCATGATATGCAAAATCTGTGGACCTTTTAGGTTGCGCATATTGCGCATCGTCTCAACCAGCGCATCAACATCATGGCCATCAATTGGGCCAATATAGTTAAACCCTAGCTCTTCAAATAACGTACCAGGAACCACCATGCCTTTAAGGTGCTCTTCGGTGCGCTTAGCCATCTCTTTGATAACCGGCATACCCTTAAGCACTTTCTTGCTGCTTTCTCGTATGGTGGTATAGAAACGACCTGACATCAGCTGAGCTAAGTGGTTATTGAGTGCGCCAACGTTTTCTGAGATAGACATCTCGTTGTCGTTGAGCACGACCAGCATGTCGTTATGTAAGTCGCCCGCGTGGTTCATGGCTTCAAATACCATGCCGCCGGTCATTGCGCCGTCACCGATAACTGCAACCACTTTACGACCAGCTTGCTCTTTTTCCGCAGCGACGGCCATAGCAAGAGCGGCACTGATAGAAGTGCCTGAGTGACCCACACTAAAGGTGTCGTATTCACTTTCTTCGCGCCATGGGAATGGGTGCACACCGCCTTTTTGGCGTATGGTATGCATCTTTTCACGTCGTCCAGTTAAGATCTTGTGTGGATAGGCTTGGTGGCCTACATCCCAAACGAGTCTGTCAAATGGGGTGTTGTACACATAGTGAAGTGCCACGGTAAGTTCCACCGTGCCGAGACCCGATGCGAAGTGACCGCTTGATTTACCCACAGACTTCAGTAAGAAACCTCTAAGTTCGTCTGCCAATTGTGGCAACACTGCTTGAGGGAGCTGTCTTAGCTCATCTGGGGTATTAGCCTGTGCAAGCACAGGGAATTGAGAAATATCAAAACTCATATCGAGATTCTTTGTCTCTTTATTAAACTCTTCGCTCAATGATATAACGGGCGAATTCTGCAATTAGCTGGCTATTGTATGGTAATTTGGCCAGCGCTGATAGTGCGTCCTCAATCAAACTTGAAGCAGTTTTTTGGGCGCCCTCTAATCCAAGTAACTTAGGATAGGTACTTTTGTTTGAATCTGTATCGGAACCTTGCGGCTTTCCAAGCTCTTCGGTGCTAGCGATAATATCGAGCACGTCATCTTGTACTTGAAAAGCTAGGCCTATAGCATCAGCAAAATCGAGTAATGCTTGACGTTCTTGCTCATCGACTTTTGCGGCGATAATGGCAAACTCAACTGCACAGCGAATAAGGGCACCGGTTTTTAGTTTGTGAAGCTTTATTAAGGTGGCTAATTCAATCTGCTTGTTTGTGGCGCTTAAGTCCATCGCTTGACCACCACACATACCACTATACCCAGAGGCGTTAGCTAAGGCTTTAACCATGGCTAAATTCTGTGATGGAGTAATGTTTTCAATGGGGTCGCTGATGATTTCAAAAGCAAGAGCTTGTAGTGCATCGCCTGCTAATATGGCAGTGGCTTCATCAAAAGCAATGTGTACAGTGGGTTGACCACGTCGCAATGCATCGTTATCCATTGCAGGTAGATCGTCATGGATCAGTGAGTAAGCGTGAATACATTCGACTGCCGCAGCACAAGAGTCCAGTGTTGTCAGTTTAACACCTAACATGTCGCCGACAGCATAAACCAAAAACGGTCTAATACGCTTGCCACCAATCAACGCACCATGCTTCATTGCTGCTTTAAGCTGCAGATCAATATTGTCGAGTGAATCGATACGTAATTCAAGCTGTTGGTTGCTGCGCTGCTGGTATCGCTTAAGTGACTCTACTAACAATTACTCACCCTCGATATCATAAGGTTTGAGAGTGTCTACACCCTCTTCTTGCATTAACACTGCGACCTTTTGCTGAGCATTTTCTAACTTGCTTTGGCTATTTCGCACAAGCTTTATCCCGCGTTCGAATTGCTTTAAGGCATCATCGAGATCGATATCGCCGTGCTCTAAGTCGGTGACGATTTTTTCTAGCTCGGAAAGTGAATCTTCAAATGAGAGATTTTCTGGTTTTTTTGCCACGATGATCATTCCTAGAAAATAAGCGGTACACAAAGTATATCAGCAGGGCACATGGGTCAAATTAAGCTGTTGACAATTTGCGCAAAAGCACGCTTTCAACAACAAACATGCTTTCATAGTGAGTAAAACATACGTGAGCCAACAGATAATAGATCAAGAGACATATCGGGAGGCTTTGGCACTATCCTGCGAGTGAAAGGGTATTTTAACGGAAACCGCGCCACATTTGCTGGAAATATCGCTCAAGAGATCCATTTTTTGGTCGTTATATATGTTGAAATGCTGAAAATATGACGCTTATTGAATTGTTTGGTGACTTGTCGCTTGCCGTGACAGCAAAGGCGTAATATTTTAGCGACTTAATTTATTCTTGGCACCCTATGTAGCCATTTGCATTTGAGACTGCAGACAAGCAGTATTTTGTTCGGTATTTGAGGAGCGGTTTTGGATTTAGCAACCCTAATTGGACTTATTGGCGCATTTGCCTTCGTTATTATGGCGATGGTCAGTGGTGGCGGCATAGGTATTTTTATCAACGTGCCCTCGATTCTTATCGTGATGATAGGCTCATTGTTCGTCGTGATGATGAAATACAATCTTAAGCAATTCTTAGGTTCAGCAAAAATTGCCGGTAAAGCGTTTATCTTCAAACTAGATAAGCCAGAAGATCTGATTGAGCAATCAATCTCCATGGCAGACGCTGCACGTAAGGGCGGATTTTTGGCATTGGAAGAAGCCGAGATCAGTAATAGTTTTATGCAAAAAGCGATCGACATGTTGGTCGATGGCCATGATGGCGATGTGGTGCGAGATGCGTTAGAAAAAGATATCGCGTTGACTGAAGAGCGCCATAGAACAGGCATTGGTATTTTTAAGTCTATCGGCGATGTCGCTCCAGCCATGGGCATGATCGGTACCCTTATCGGTCTAGTAGGCATGTTATCTAATATGGATGACCCAAAATCTATTGGCCCTGCGATGGCGGTCGCACTACTGACCACCTTGTACGGTGCGGTTGTGGCTAACATGATTGCTATCCCTATTGCTGATAAGTTATCACTACGGATGAATGAAGAGATGCTAAACCGTAACTTGATTATGGATGCGGTATTGGCTATTCAAGATGGACAAAATCCACGGGTGATTGAAGGGTTTTTAAAGAATTACCTTACTGAAAAGTCGAGAAAAATAGACACCTTGGACGGAGCGTAAGCAGATGGCTAAAAAAGCCAAATGTGATTGCCCGCCACCAGGAGCCCCCCTTTGGTTGGCAACCTTTGCCGACTTAATGTCATTACTGATGTGTTTTTTCGTATTACTGCTGGCATTTTCTGAAATGGATGTCATGAAGTTCAAGCAGATTGCCGGCTCGATGAAATACGCCTTTGGTGTACAAAATAAAGTCGAAGTGAAAGATATTCCAAAGGGCACTTCGGTTATTGCATTAGAGTTTCGCCCAGGCAAGCCAGAACCGACCCCCATTGAGATTATTAATCAGCAAACCAATGAAATGACTGAACCTATGCTTGAATTTCAAGAGGGGGAAGACTCAAGTGCTGGTGGTATTCAGCAACAACGCGGAGAGCAGCGTGGTGGTCAAGCATCGGCTACGGCTGTCGAGCAAAGTGAGGCAGAAGCTAAGGCTGAATCTGCAGCGAAATCAGAAACGGAGTCCACTAAGACTCAAGCATCTGCTCAAGATAAGATCAATGAGCAAGTCAAGAAAATGGCACAGGAGCTCAATAAAGAGATTGTTGACGGGGCGATAGAAATTGAATCCCTAGGCCAACAAATCATTATCCGTATTCGTGAAAAGGGATCGTTTGCTTCAGGTTCGGGTTTCTTACAACCTAGATTTAAACCGGTAGTGCGTCGTGTTGGTGAATTACTAAAGGATGTGCCAGGGATTGTTACTGTGTCGGGGCATACCGATAACTGGAATATCTCCAATGAACTTTATAGCTCTAACTGGGATCTTTCGAGCAAACGTGCGGTCGCGGTTGCCCATGAACTTATTCGAGTAAAGGGTTTTGACCAGCAGCGTATGAAAGTGGTTGGTATGGCCTCATCAGATCCATTAGTTGAAAACAACTCAAATGCGAATCGAGCCCGAAATAGACGTGTCGAGATCGCGATAGAGCAGGGTAAAGCTAAGGAGTCGGCAGAGATCCAAGTGGGTAAATAATCTAGGTTCTCGCTATGACAAAACAGGTAATCGAGGTGACTCGCTTACCTGTTTTTGTTTGGCAATGTTTGCGCTGGATCACTTCACAAGAGAACAACCACTCAATCATCATCACCCTTGTGTGGGTTTGCCAAAAAACACCCTGAATCGATATATAACGCGAAAATTTACGGTTTTGTTGAGACAAACTGAGATTGGATATACGCAATTGCCATGTGATCTTGTTATAATCGGTAAATTGCTGTTTAAATACCACCTCGCGGAAGACCAATGAAATTTATCGTAAAACTGTTTCCTGAAATCATGATGAAAAGCAAGCCGGTAAGAATGCGCTTTACCAAAATGCTTGAGACCAACATTCGTAACGTACTTAAAAAAGTAGATGAGTCTGCCAAAGTACAACGCCAGTGGGATAAAATCATGGTGATGGTACCAGATGATAGGCCTGATCTGGTTGAAGCATTTGGCGAACGTTTAGCCTGTATTCCAGGTATTGCACATGTATTGCAAGTGAATGTGAGTACCTTTACTTCTGTTGATGACATCTACCAACAAACTTTAGTTGCTTATAAAGAGCAACTAGCAGGTAAGACGTTTTGTGTACGTGTAAAACGTGCGGGTAAGCATGAGTTTAATTCGATTGAAGTTGAACGCTATGTGGGTGGTGGACTCAATCAGTTTACTGAGGCGGCAGGCGTTCGTTTAAAAAATCCTGATATGACAGTGCATCTAGAGATTGATAATGACAATCTCTACATTATTGATAAGCGTATTGAAGGTCTTGGCGGTTTCCCTATGGCGACGCAAGAGGACGTGTTATCACTTATTTCAGGTGGTTTCGATTCAGGTGTGTCGAGCTACATGTTCATTAAGCGTGGCTCACGTACTCATTACTGTTTCTTCAACTTAGGTGGCGACCAACACGAAATTGGTGTTAAACAGGTGGCTTATCACTTATGGCAGAAATACGGCGAGTCGCATAAAGTTAAATTTATCTCTGTACCGTTTGACCCAGTAGTTCAAGAAATTCTTGAGCGTATAGACAACGGTCAAATGGGCGTTATCTTAAAGCGTATGATGATGCGTGCAGCAACACGTGTAGCACAAAAGATGGGTATTCAAGCATTGGTGACGGGTGAAGCAATGGGCCAGGTATCTAGCCAAACATTGACTAACTTGAACGTGATTGACCGCTGTACTGAGCAGTTAATCTTACGTCCACTTATCGCCATGGATAAGCAAGATATCATCAACATTAGCCGTCAGATCGGAACCGAAGATTTTGCTAAGTCGATCCCTGAATATTGTGGCGTAATTTCGCAAAAGCCAACGGTAAAAGCTGTTTTATCTAAAGTTGAAGCAGAAGAGGCTAAATTCTCTGAAGACCTACTTGATCGCGTGATTGCCGATGCTGAAATTATCGATATTAGGGAGATTGCTGCACAGATGGATACTAAGATCACTGAAACAGAAACCGTTGATGCGATTAACGCGAATGAAATTATTATCGACGTCCGTGCTCCTGAAGAGGAAGAGAAAGCTCCGCTGGACATTGAGGGTGTAGAAGTTAAGCCGATTCCTTTTTATAAGTTAGCAACTCAGTTTGCTGACTTAGATAAAGAGAAGAGCTACCTGCTTTATTGTGACCGTGGGGTCATGAGTAAGCTACAGGCCCTTTATCTGCAAGAACAAGGTTACACCAATGTTAAGGTTTACCGTCCTTAAGCTGGGCGCTATGAGCGCCTATTAGCGTAGGTATTGCAAAGGCGACTTAAGTAAGTCGCCTTTTTTGTGCTCAATGTTCACTAAATCACAATTTACGGACACAAAAAAACCACCGAATAGGTGGTTTTTAACATTGAAGTCGTTACAGCAAAACTAATCAGCTAATATTAGCTGCGCAGTGGCTTCTTCGTTCTTCTTCTGTTCATCAGTAACTAGCATTGTATCAAGCTCAGAGGTTAGCTGCGCCTGCATTAATTCCATGCTTTCTGCTAAGTTAGCTGTTAATGCCGCTTCAATATCTTTGGTATCGATGCTGATTTCATCAGCGCTTACAGATGCCGACACGCTGAGAATGGCAAGAACAAATACTGATTTAAGGTTTAACATACGCGGTAGCCTCCAGGCTAAAATTTGGGTTGTTAGACACGCCCCATTACGTCGTAGAGGTTGTCCAACTAGTATCATTTCGTTGGGGCAGATTTTGAACAAAAAGACTGGCCTTTACAAACGATAAAATGTAACAATGCGCATTAGAAAAACTAATTAAAAATCGGGATCCAGATCACTATGGCAAGACGATTACCGCCCCTAAATGCTGTAAAGGCATTTGAGGCTGCAGCTAGGCATTTAAGCTTTACTCGAGCAGCTGAAGAATTGTTTGTTACTCAGGCAGCAGTGAGTCATCAAATTAAAGCATTAGAAGAGTATCTTGGATTAAAACTGTTCCGTCGTAAGAACCGTTCATTGCTGTTAACCGAGGAGGGACAAAGCTACTTTCTCGACATTAAAGATATCTTTACTCAGCTTGCCGATGCGACTGACAGATTGTTAGCCCGAAGCGCCATCGGTTCGCTTACAGTAGCCACCTCGCCTAGCTTTGCTATTCAATGGTTAGTGCCTCGGCTGGCTAAATTTAGCGAGAAAAATCCTGAAATTGACGTAAGGATTAAAGCGGTTGATGATGAGGATGGTTCACTCACCGATGATGTTGATGTGGCCATTTATTACGGCATGGGCAACTGGCCTGGTATGCGTGCCGATAAGCTTCGAAACGAAGTGCTAATTCCGGTTTGTTCCCCCTTATTATTGAATGGTCCTAAGCCGCTAGAGAAGCCGAGTGATCTTAAAAACCATACCTTATTGCATGACTCTAGCCGCCAAGATTGGCTGGCTTGGTTTAGGCAATGTGGAATTACTGATATTAATGTGAACCAGGGACCGATATTTAGTCACTCTTCACTAGTGTTACAGGCGGCTGCTCACGGGCAAGGCGTGGCGCTAGGCTACAGTGTGCTGGCAAGGCCAGATATCAAAGCGGGTCGTTTGGTCTGTCCATTCCCTGAAGTTTTAGTCAGTAAGAATGCATATTATCTAGTGTGCCAGCAAAACCATGCCGAGATAGGTAAGGTTGCGGCCTTTAGAGAGTGGATGCTTGATATGTTCGAAGAGGAGACTCGTAGTGAGCTGCTTACAGGATAAGTTAAAGCAAGCGTATTTAGAGGGTGTGCTAGCTGAGGCTGTTGCGAGCTTAATTCACGAGAAACACGAGGAGTTCGTTTTTGATGCCAGTCAGTATCTGGTTGAGGAGCCCAGTAGCAATAGTGCAAACAGTGACACGCTGATCGTATTGGCTCATGGTGCAGGGGCAAACATGCGCCATGAGTTTATGACGGCAATGGCCAAAGGTTTAGCCGAGAGTGGCGCGCGTATCGTGCGATTTAACTTTCCTTACATGCGTGCCAATGCCATTGACGGTAAACGTCGTCCGCCCGATAGAGCACCAAAGCTTATCGCCGATTATGCACAGCAGCTTAGTATTCTAAAACAGCATTTTAAGCCTAATAAAGTCTACTTAGTGGGTAAATCCATGGGTGGGCGCATGTCGACAATCTTGGCCGAGAGCCTAGAGGTTGATGGTGTGGTGTGTTTAGGTTACCCCTTTATTCCACTCAGTGGCGGTGAACCGCGTTTAGCGCCTATAGAGAATTGTTCGGCCCCTATTATGGTGATCCAGGGCGAGCGTGATAAATTTGGGCACAAAGGCTTGGTTGAAACTTGGCCGATAATGAATAAGGTTCAATTGCATTGGTTAATTGATGGCGATCATGGTTTTAAACCGCGCAAGTCGTCAGGGACTACCTTAGCAGCTAATCTGGAACAAGCTATCTCGCTTATCAATAGGTTTATTGCAAAATAATAATGGGCAATGCACGACTTGAATATGTCACTCAAAGTGGCATTGATGAAAGTTGACTGTAACCGTTTGGGAGGTTAAATGCGTAATGGATTTTTGCTGCTTGCAGCATTAAGTGGTTTCATCGCTGTGGCATTAGGTGCTTTTGGTGCACACGGACTGAAAAATGTGGCGCCAGCAGACTTAATTGCCATCTTTAATTTAGGTGTCGAATATCAGTTTTATCATACCTTCGCACTTATCGTGGTGGCTTTTTCGGGACACTGGATTAAGTCTCGTTTGCTGGATTGGGCGGGTTATCTGTTTATCGCCGGTATGGTGTTGTTTTCGGGGTCGCTATATTTATACGCATTAATCGGTGCAAAATGGACTGGGCCTGTCACGCCAATAGGGGGTGTTTGTTTCCTACTTGGTTGGTTGTTTATTGCGCTGGCTGTTTGGCGTAATCGAGTCAAAGAGCTGGATTAACTGCGGCGTTTTTAACTGGGGTGTTTGCAAGAAAATAGAGCGTACTCAAGTCATGTAGTCAACCCGAGTAGCGATATTAAATTTTAGACAGTACACAGCTAAGCTTGAACAGTGTAAAATAGCGGGCAACAACTTTGTTGGCCGCTTTTTTGTATCAATTATTCAAATACGTTGGCTGTTTTAAGCGCTATGCTTTGAAGCCAAGTGTCGTTTTTATAATGAGACTTTGATTGATATTATTTTTATCTTCAGGAAATTCAATGATAAACCTATTTTTATTTTGCCGTGCTGGTTATGAAAAAGATTGCGCAGCTGAGATCCAAGTGCGTGCGGCTGAGCTTGATATTGGTGGATTTGTAAAAACCAACACCAATGATGCTTATGTCATTTTTCAGTGCTTCCAAGCTGGCGATGCTGAAGTTTTAGCTAAAAACATCAGTCTGGACTCACTTATTTTTGCTCGGCAGATGTTTGCTGCAAAAGAGTTACTAAAAGGCTTACCTGAACAAGATAGAATCAGTCCGATTGTTGAAGCGTTAACACAGGTCAATAAAGCGGGTGAATTGCGCGTTGAAACGCCTGATACGAACGAAGCTAAAGAGCTATCTAACTTCTGCCGTAAGTTTACCGTACCGCTTAGACAGGCATTGAAAAAGTCGGGCACACTGCTTGAAAAAGAAAACCCAAAGCGTCCTATTATTCATGTGTGTTTTGTCGCATCAGGCCAGGCTTATGTGGGTTATTCACTGAGTAATAACAGCTCGCCTTATTTCATGGGGATCCCAAGACTTAAGATTGCAGCCGACGCGCCGAGTCGTTCGACCCTAAAGCTTGATGAAGCATTTATTCACTTCATCCCTAAAGAAGAGCAAGAAACTCGCTTAAGCAGTGGTATGAAAGCGGTGGATCTTGGTGCTTGCCCTGGTGGTTGGACATATCAGCTTGTGAGACGCGGTATGTTTGTTGCGGCTGTCGATAACGGCCCAATGGATGAAGGTTTGATGAATACTGGACAGGTAAAACATTACCAAGCTGATGGATTCAGATTCGAGCCCCCAAGAAAGAACATCACTTGGCTTGTGTGTGACATGATTGAAAAGCCATCTCGCGTAGCTGAGCTTATCGAAGCATGGGCGATTAACGGTTGGTTTAAAGAATCTATCTTCAACTTAAAATTGCCTATGAAAGCACGTTATAAAGAAGTGTCGACGATTTTGGCGACGATGGATGAGATCTTAAAAGAAAACGGTGTTGATGATTTCTCTATTGCTGCTAAGCATTTATACCACGACCGTGATGAAGTGACGGTTCACCTTTGCTTGCGACCAAATCAACCTTGGTAACCAGTTAACTGTTAGTCTAGCTCCAGGCTAGGCTGATGCAGAAAGCATAAAAAAAGGCCCCATGTGCAAACATGGGGCCTTTTTAATACTGCAGGTTAAAGCAGATTAAGATAGACGTTCAATCACAGCCTGAGTGAAGTCAGTCGTGCCGTGAGTACCACCAAGATCGCGAGTGGTACGATCGCCTTCTTCGATGACTGCAGTGATTGCTGCGCGAATTAGCTCAGCTTTATCAGACATGCCCAAGTACTCAAGCATCTGAATTGACGCTAGGACGACAGAAGTCGGGTTGGCTAGGTTCTTACCTGCGATATCAGGTGCACTGCCGTGTACAGCTTCAAAAATAGCGGCGTCGCTACCTATGTTTGCACCAGGTGCCATACCTAGACCACCAACAAGACCTGCACAAAGATCCGATAAAATGTCACCAAATAGGTTAGTAGTAACAATGACATCGAAGTTTTCTGGGTTCATGACCAGCTTCATGCAGGTTGCATCAACAATCATCTCTTCAGTCGTGATGTCAGGGTAGCGCAAGCTAACTTCACGGGCGACTTTCAAGAATAAACCTGACGTTGACTTCATGATGTTCGCTTTATGAACGATAGTCACCTTTTTACGGCCTTCTTTACGTGCAAGCTCATAAGCAAATGTGGTGATCTGCTCTGCGCCTTGACGAGTAATAATACTGGTCGCTTCGGCAGTGGCGCCGTCCTCAGATACGGTTTGACCTAATCCTGAGTACATACCTTCAGTATTTTCACGAACAGTAATGATATCGATATTGTCATAACGAGCCTGAGTCCCCTTGAAAGATAGAACAGGGCGTACGTTTGCATAAAGGCTAAATTGCTTACGCAGGCTAACGTTAATAGAGGTAAAGCCTTCTCCAACCGGTGTAGTTAGCGGGCCTTTGAGAGTAATGCGGTTCTTTTCGATAAGTTCTAAGGTACGCTGAGGTAATAATTCACCGTGCTTTTCTAATGCAACCAAACCCGCATCTGCAAACTCATACTCAAAATCACAACCTGCTTTATCAAGGATTTTTAGTGCTGAATCGATAATGCTTGGGCCAATCCCATCACCAGGGATTACGGTTATAGTTCTTTTTGTCATGGATAGTCCTACCAAGGTTAGGCGTTACTGCAATTGTGTAACCATGTCTTAGGACACGGAAAGTAACTTTAATTTATTTTCTTTTTATTCGACGTATTTTAAACACTTTTAAACAACTTTCACAGTAAATAGTGAGCAATCTCACGTTTTTTTCTGTAGGGTAACTTGCATAAATAACTGCTTATGACGATGATTGTTCGTTAGAAGGTTAAAAAGTCTACTTTAGTCTAATAAAATAATAATGAGGAAGACCTTGAAGTCACTACCTATAAAGTCATTATTGCTATTATCGACAAGCTTGCTGTCTGCAAACTTGATGGCGGCCACAAATAGCATCACCCCCGACGATATCATGCGATTCGAATCGCTTAAAAAGCCTATTCTTTCAGATGTGGGCAATATACTTGCGGTTGAAGTCGCACCGGATCGTGGCGATAGCTACGGTTTAGTTAACAGCTTAATTGCAAATAAACAGTTTAGTGTACAAGGTGGCAGCAAGCCAAAAATTAGTCATGACGGCCGATTTGTAGCATTTGTTGATGCGGTGCCTTTACTTGATTCAGAACAAGCGACCAAGAAAGCTAAAAAGAAACTTAAGCCTGGATTAGTTTTGTTAGATACCACAACGGGCAAAGAGATACGTTACAAAGGTGTTAAATCCTTTGAATTCAACGAGACGGGTAGCCATTTAGCGATTTGGTTTGAAGCTGATGAAAGCAAAAAAGATGACAAATCAGCTGATAAACCTGAAAACGGTCACAAAGAGCTAAAAGTTGATGATTATGATAAAGGCTCACTTGTTGAGTTGGTATCACTTAACAATCTGAAATCAATAAGTTTTAAAGATGTTACCGCACTTAATTTTGATAAGTCAGGTATGCATTTCGCTTTAGCGATAAATAATATTGAAACGAATAAGCATGAACTAAGACTGGTTAAACTTGCTGACAATACCGCATCGATTGTACAGAGTTTAAAACAGCAACAACTTGGTTCAATTGCATTAAGTAACGACGGTAAGTATTTAGGCTATACCTATGGCGACGTTAATGCAGCCCCTTATGGTCGAGAATATCAACTCTCATTGTTAAACCTTGAAAATAACAAGGTGACTTTGGCGCCTCAAGCTGCCGAATGGACCTTGAATCGTTACGCGGATTTGCGATTCTCTGATGATAGCCAACGTTTGTTTTTCGGTCGTGTACCACAGGTGAGTCAGCAGTTAGACATTGCTAAAGTTGAAAGCCAGGCGGATCTATTTGATAAAGATGTGATTACCGCTAACCGCGAATTAAGGGTCTGGCATGGTGACGACCCTCGCATTAAACCCCATGAAGTGAAGCAGTATAAAAAAGAGTTGAAGCGCACTTATTTAGCGGTATTACATGTTAATGGTAACAACCTTGTGCAGCTTGGCGACCTGAGCGTTCCCGATGTTGAGGTGCAGCAACAACAACGCTTTGCGCTCGCAAGTTCAGATCTGCCGTATCGCAAGATGATTACCTGGGCAGGTTTCTATCGTGACTTTTACTTGGTCGATCTCAATACTGGCCGCAAGATCCCGCTATTAACTCAGCAAAGTAGCTCTGATGAACCTGAATTGTCACCGGGAGAGAAGTTTGTCTCATATTACTTACACGGCAACGTCTTTTTATATGAAATAGCGCAGGATAGACGTACGAATATCACTAAAAGCTTGGGGGTTTCGTTTGCGAATGAAGATCATGACTACCCATCAAACGCTCCAAGTTATGGCTTAGGACCATGGATTAGCGGCGACAGTGGATTATTGCTCTATGACAAATTTGATATTTGGCAGGTTAATACGGCCTCCCATGAGGCATTTACGTTAACCGCTGGTGAAGGCCGTAAGCAAGGTGTTCAATATCGAGTCACTGGACTGGTGAAAGATAAAGACTATCCAAGTGTGCTAAATAGTGATGAAAAAGTGCTGCTGCAGGGTTACAGTGATATCACTAAAGGCGATGGCTTTTATCAAGCTCAAGTTGGTGTGGCGGGGGTTTCGCCATTAATGAAGGGGGATTATAAGCTAAAGCTACTCGCACGCAGTAAAGATGCTAAGACGATTGTGTATTCAAAGGAGCAGTATGATCTGTTCCCCGATCTTTATAGTGCCAGTTATGACTCCGTGCAAGATGCGACTCGTCAAACAAACTTCGATAAGCAGCGTGAACCTTTTAATTGGAGTCAATCAGAACTCGTACAGTGGACTAATGGTGACGGTAAACCACTTGATGGTGTATTGATTAAGCCGACAAATTACGTTGAAGGAAAACGTTATCCGGTGTTGGTTTATTTTTATCGCTTTATGAGTGATAGATTACACGCTTTCCCGCAGATGAAGATTAATCATCGTCCCAATTTTGCTTGGTTTGCTGATAATGGCTACGCAGTATTCTTACCGGATATTCGCTTCGAAGTGGGTTACCCTGGTGACTCATCAGTACAAGCATTGACCTCAGGTGTGCAGCACTTGATTGATATCGGAATTGCCGATCCAAAGGCTGTCGGTATTCAAGGTCACTCTTGGGGGGGGTATCAAACAGCATTTGCGGTGACAAAAACGAATATCTTTAAGGCTGCAGTTACAGGTGCGCCAGTGTCGAATATGACGAGTGCTTATAGCGGTATTCGCCACGGTAGTGGCTTAGCAAGACAGTTTCAGTATGAAACAGGCCAAAGTCGTATTGGAGAAAGTTTATTTAAGTTACCACAAAAGTATATAGAGAACTCTCCGGTATTTTATGTTGAACGCATTAAAACACCGATGATGATTATGTTTGGTGATAAAGATGATGCGGTGCCCTGGGAGCAGGGGGTTGAGCTGTATTTAGCGATGCGCCGAGCGGGTAAAGATGTGGTGTTCTTGCAGTATGAAGATGAGCCTCATCACCTGAAAAAATACCCCAATAAACTCGACTACAGTATTCGCATGATGGAATATTTCGACCATTACTTAAAAGGGGCTCCAGCACCTAAATGGTTGAGTGAAGGTGAGGCTTATACTGAGTATAAAAAGGCAGATTGACCCAATGGGTTGTAGCTTGTCTGGCGAGTTATTGCCTGTGTGATTAATCGCTAGCTTATGGCTCTCTAGCTTACAGAGCTCTAGCCGATAGCTATCTGCTGATAAAGAATGAATTGATAGCGTGTTAAATGCCGAGGTGTAGACCTCGGCATTTTTGTTTCAATAAAACCTGTTTCGCTTGGGCTATCTTTTTAGCATATTTATAGCCTATAAAAAGTAACGGTTTCATATGCAAATAGCCGAGCAATAGCTCCTGCGCTATTAGCTGTTTTCATGACTAACATTAGCTGGTGACAGATTAGCTTTGCGTTAAGTGTCTATACTTTTAAAGTTTTAATATGCTAATGGCTGGTTAACTTCTGACTTAGTTTTGGGATTAGTTCAGGCTTAGTTTTGGAAATAGTTTTGGAAATAGTTTTGAAAATAGTTTTGGAAATAGTTTGGTAATTAGCTCTGAGTTAGCAGCTGGGCAATGAATGTCAGACTGTATTTGGCTATTGGCTATTTGTCATCAGATTGTCATGGTTACCTCATTATTGAGGTAATCATCATAGGGTAACCATCATAGGGTAATCATCATAGGGTAATCATCATCTGGTAATAATCTAGTGGCAACCTAAGCAAAACTCATCAACAAGGATCGTAAATGAACAAGCTACAAAGTATGTGCTTAATGAGTGTATTGGTATTGGCTTTACCGTTATCGGTGAGTGCCAAAGCACCATTAGAAGGCGAGCCGGAATGGGAAGCTAAAAAGCAATCAAGCAAGATTAAGCAATCAGAACAACAACGATTATTGCAACAGCTTAAGCAACGAGAGGAAGTGGAAAAAAAGGCGAATCAACAGCTGGAGAAAGAGAGCCAGTAATTATCAGCTTTTATTATTGTATAAGTTGAGCATTAAAAAGCAGCGATAACTTTCGCTGCTTTTTAGTTTTGTAGCGCTTAACTGTCTATCGGGCTTGCCAAATACTGATTATAGGTATCTTCTCCCCAGGCTATAAGCTTACCCTGTTTGAAGAGTAAAGGAGTGCACTCCTCTTTGGATGTTTCACCATCTGAGGTCTTATGATGAGTACGGTAAAAGAGTACTTGTAAGCTCTGCTCGTCAGATATTTTGGCTTCAGTAAAATCAGCTTTTCCGAACAAGGTTTTAATTTCTTCGATAGTTTGGCCAATAATCACTTCATTCATCAGCGCTTTATTGTAGGCTTGCCTATCTTCCCAATCCATTTCATCTGGACTGGGATCATACGAAACCATAATCACGGCGACAAAGGCGACATAAGCCACAAAGATACTGATGACAATGACTGGGAGTTTAGATTTCATCCTAGTAGTGCTTCCTTCACATAATTCTTTCTGTAGCGTTAAGGTACTACTTGAATGCCGCTAGGTAAATGCTGTGTGAGCAACTTTGTGTTAACAATTGTAAGTGTGGGCTACTGTTTATACTGATTGGTTTTATGGTTCAATTCTAAACTGCTTTAAATTGACATTCAAAGGTAGTTCAGTTTGCAGTTGAACCAATTTATAGCTTAGGCGCGCCATCTGTTTGCCTTGTTCAAGTTTTTTGGCTTGTTTAGACCCCACTTTATCGATGGAGCTGTAAATATTAGCTAAGGATCTAAAAATTTTGAGTAACTCAACGGCTGACTTAGGGCCAATGCCCGGAACGCCAGGAATTTTATTGCCGCTATCACCCGCAAGCGCTAAATAATCGATAAACTGAGCACGTTCAACCCCCAACTTTTTCTCCATCTCTTCGATAGTTAAATAGTCTTGATTAAAATGATCCCAGCGCTTGATACTAGGGTGGCTTAACTGACTAAAACCTTTGTCGGTCGAGACGATAATTGCTTCGCCATTCATGCTACTCAGTTTAGTCGCCAAGGTTGCGATGACATCATCAGCTTCAGAGTCTGCATTGATAGAGTTAAGTTGATGCTCTGCAAGATAGGCTTTGAGATCGTTAAGACCATTAGCCAGCGCTTCTGGCATAGGTTTACGGCCTTTCTTATAGTCTTCATATAGGGCTTTACGCCATGAAATGGCATCACCATCCCAAACGATAGCGGCATGACTGGGCTGATGGAACTTAAGTAGTTTACGACATGCACCATTGACTCGTTCTTTAAGCCCTGTGATATCGGATTCATTTGGCTGTGCGGCGTGAATGCGCCGCACTAAGTTCATGCCATCTATAATAAGAAATTTATTCATCTATTCGCTTTATTTCTAATTTTCTTAGTTAAGTGGTTATTTAATGACTTTGTAGCAGGGAACGTAAGCGCTTCCTGGTAGTTTCATCCGCTGCTGTGATACAAAAGCGCTCAATAGGTCATCCATTAGTGCCATAAGCTTGGGATCTCCTTTAAGCTCAAAGGGCCCATTGGCTTCGATAGCTTTAATGGTGTCCATTTTAACATTACCAGCTACGATACCTGAGAATGCTTTTCTAAGGTTTGCAGCGAGCTCGGCTTTATTGGCTTGAAAGTGTAGATCTAGGTTACTCATTACCTCATGAGTCGGCTCAAATGGTAGCTGGAATTCAGGTTCTATTTTTAACGACCACTGATATTGATATGAGTCACCATTTTCTCTGCGGAAGGTTTTAATCTCTTCCATTGCCTGTTTTTGAATGCGAGCCACTTTTATTGGATCATCAATCACAATCTGGTACTTACTTTGAGCTTCTGCACCTAAGGTCGCGCCAATAAACTCATCGATACGTAGAAAATACTCTTCACTTTCTTTAGGCCCTGTGAGGACTAATGGAAAGGGAATATCTTGATTATCTTTATTAAGCAAAATACCTAACAGGTAGAGTAACTCTTCGGCTGTACCGGCACCGCCTGGGAAAATAATAATTCCGTGACCTAAGCGAACAAACGCCTCTAGACGCTTTTCAATATCGGGCAAGATCACCAACTCATTTACAATCTGATTCGGTGGCTCTGCAGCAATAATACTCGGCTCTGTTAGACCAATATAGCGGGCGTGATTAATTCGTTGCTTAGCGTGGCCAATCGCCGCACCTTTCATAGGTCCTTCCATTGCGCCAGGACCACAACCGGTACAAATATCGAGTTTACGTAGACCTAATTCATAACCCACTTCACGAGTATATTGGAATTCAATAGGGTTGATACTGTGACCACCCCAACAGACAACGACATTGGGATCCAACATCGGCATTGAGCGGGCATTACGTAGGATATCAAAGACCACGTTAGTGATGTGATTAGCATTGGTGAGATTGATGTGCTTGAGGTTCTCGTATTTGTCATTGATATACACGATATCTCTGAGTACCGAAAACAGGTGTTCTTGGATCCCCGCAATAATTTCACCGTCAACAAAGGCTTCTTCTGGCGGATTGATCAGTTCAATCTTAATGCCGCGCTCACGGCGTAGGACACTGATATTAAAATCACTAAATTGGGTGAAGAGGCCTTCGGCATTATCACTTTGTAGGCCTGATGCGAGAACGGCGAGTGAACAGCTACGGTAAAGCTGATAAAGTTCACTCTTTGCGTTTTGTTTTAATCGATCAACTTCCAGTTGTGACAGTTGATCTAGGCTTCCACGAGGACTAATTTTTACAATCATAGCAACTCCTTGAGCAGTGATAGGCAAGCTGTCCCACCAAGGCAAATGTGATAACGGGCGTTATCACAAGGGGATGTGCTTAGAAGTCGATAATGACTCTATCTCTGCTTTCGTTTTTGGCTTTATATAGCGCTGCGTCAGCTCGATCGAATGTTTCTGTTATGAGCTCATTTTCAATAATTTGTGCAGCGCCTATAGATACTGTAACCGTAATTCTCTGATTTTTAAACTTAAATGGAATACTTTTTACTTTTTCTCTCACTCGATTAAGTAAAGGTTGAATATCACTTTCGGCAATGTCGGGCAGTAAAAGCACAAACTCTTCGCCACCATATCGAGCGACAAATTCAGATTCTCTTAGAGCATTTTTTAGTGCCATAGCAATAACTTGCAATGTTTTATCACCAGTGCTGTGACCAAAGCTATCGTTGATGGTTTTGAAATGATCAATATCGGCAACAGCAACCCATAATGGCTGTTTAGTGCGCTTATAGTTGCGATACTCAATATCCATACGTTCTTCTAACGCACTGCGATTCGGCAGTTGGGTTAATGAGTCTAACAGGTTTAGTTTTTGCTGCTCGAATAAGCGCTCTTTATATGATTCAGTTTCTTTCCCAAGCAGTTTGAGCTCTTGACGCAATGCTTCAACTGACTGCTTTAGCTGGGCTTGTTCTCTATTTTCAAGCTGTTCTTTACGAGACAGAGACTTGCGTAAAGAAGACAGGTGAAGGGTTACCTGATTTTTCAGTTCATCAATATTATCAACTTCAATTACCGCCTCTCCCACATTATCGACTTGAAAGTTGATATCGCGATTAAGCTGCTTTGTGACTTGAAAACTCTTTACCGAGTGACTATATGAATCAGTGACCACCTCTTGAACATTGCTCAGTGCATTATTGAGTATGTATAGAAACTCTTGCGAGGCGGTTTTTTCTCTCGCAATATTATCGAGTAGAAGACCAAGTACAACTTGGTAAGCATCAAGTAAGGTATCGAGTTCAAACTCTTCAGTTAATGAGCGCTTAATTTGAGAGACTTGCTCTCGCTGCTCTTTTCTAAATTCAATTTCTGACAGCAGTTGTGCAAGCTCATGAGCTGCTTGCCTATGACGAGGCAAAATTTCAAACTGATCCCCAAAACTTAGTTTTTCTTTTAAGATTTCATCATAAAAGTTAACCACTTTTTCTACTTTTGGAATGTAATCCCAATAGGTATGGAATGGCTTAAGCAGATCTTTTTTGAAGTAAGAAATCTCTAGCTTTAATTTACTCGGTAGAGATTCAACTCGCTGAATTTGGCTCACCATAGTGGCTAATGATTGGCGACTGTCTTCGAGCTGCAGCATCACTCGGGCATATTGCTGTTTAAGGATGGAGTCTGCTTCATTGAGATCTGAAATTGAGTCTTCGAATTGACTAAATTTGGTTAACTTGTGGCGCAACTTGGCAAGTTTGTTATCAAGCTCTAAATTTTGACCTTTACAGGCAAGGCTTAATTGAACAATAAATTGTATGAGGATGTTCAGCTTTTCATTTTGCTCTTCGCTCATCTCATCTAACGCCTGTCTAGCAGCAAAGAGCTTCTGCTGTAACAGACTTAATTGAGACGTACTTATGGCGGCATCCTTCATGCTTATTTTGGTTCCTATAAATTACGCAAGCTAAAAATGAATCTTAAATTTAAGCACTTATCTTACCAGTAGTCTTTAAAAAGAGAAATTAACATCGGCCAATGCCGAACTTTAAATGCTTATATGGCTACTTTGTCATCATTGATATCGATATTTTGATGACTCTTCCATCTTGGCCAAATGATCTCTTCTTTATTACCATTGGTTTCAACTTTAATTATGCCACGAACAATGCTTTTTTCGATATTAAGGTAAAGTGGCTTGTTAAATATTCCAGCTGAAGCAAAATTGAGTGCTTTCATTGTGACAAAATAGTCTTTCTCACTGCCTAATGTTTTGGCGGCAGATAACATCATCTGTAGGCTGCCAAAGTGTTGTCCAGCGGTCAGTTTGATAGCTAAATCACCTAGAAGCGGTAGGTGCAATATCCCCATATGAAGACTGGTCTCACCAAAATTGTCATTAATAACGCTTCTAAGTGTTGTCAGTAGGCTATTGGGTTCTATGGTTGAATCAAAACTGATTAAAAATAATCCTGGCCGGATAATGTAAGACTGGCACTTTAGGCTAGTTGTAATAGCGAGTAACTGCTGTTTATTCATATCAGTATTACACTGATAACCTTGAATCAAATCAGAGTTTAGTTGATCAGAAAGTGAAATCAGAGCCAGTGTTTTTATGGGCTTATTGTGCTGCGCGGCATAATCTAGCTTAAAAGCTAAATAGCCTGGAAGCTTTGTAAATGGTTCGAGTCGCTGAGCTTGAGCCAGGTTAGCGTTGACCACACTGAACTTGCTTTTAAGTCGCCATTGCTTGATTAATAACAACAGCATTAGGCAAAGGGCAAAGATGCAGAATAGGCTAACTAAGCGAGCGGCATAGAGCTGATCACTTTTTGACTGTAACGCATTTTGGCTCTGACTTAAATTGAGCTTAAGTTTTTGCTCAATGATTTGCGACTGTTGCAGATCAAATTCACTCGATTGCAGCTCAGATTTGCTATCGAGTTGGTTAAGTATTAAAACGTTGTTATAGGCATCTTCATAGTGGCCAAGCTTTTCTAGTGCATCAATTTGTCTGGTTAATGCTTGCTTTAACTCGTTATTAAGCTGTTTCGCCTTGGCGATTTGAGCCGTTTTTTTTGCGTAATTAAGAGACTTTTGCCACTCACCAGTGCTTGCTGTCACTTCTGCAATCAAGAGGTTGTTATAAACTAAATAGTGATCACTCTTTTTGGAAGTGAAAATCTTATTGGCTCGCTCAAGGTTAGTCAGTGAGCTTTTTAAGTCGCCTATCTTAAAGTAGGCCTCACCTAGGTTATGTAAGTTGAGGCCTAGACCAATATAATTGCCGAGTTTAGATTCAATCTGTTGTGCATTTAAGTGGTAATCAATCGCTTTGTACCACTGCCCTTGGCGGGCATAAATCATCGCGATGACCGTCATTGATGATGAAACATAGTTTTCGTTACCTAGCTTGCTAAAAGATTCGGCGGCGTTGTGGGCCGATGTGAGTGCCTCATCCCAAGATTCTAGATCGCGATAAACCCTCGCAAGTTGAAGTTCAATATGGGCGTTAAGAGAAGAGTGCTCTCCGCCACGGGTATACTTTACCGCTTCAGTGTAATGAGAAAGCGACTTGCCTAATTGATTTTGTTTATAAAAATACTTACCTAATATCGATTCAGTTTGGGCGATGAGGTAATTATTATTGAGCAGCTTTGCAGTAGCTGAGAGCTTTCTTAAGTGCTGCAGTGCAATCGCCTCTTTACGCAATATCATGTGCATAACACTGAGATCTTCTTGCAAGGTATATAGCAGTACTTGCTCGGCCAGGTTGTTTGAATGCTCTATCAAGGGCACCGCTTGTTGATAATGCTCGATAGCGCTGGCGTAGTCTTGTTGGCTTCTTCCAGCATAACGCCCTTTGAGCATGAGCAAGTAGCTTTTATCAAATGGGCTGTTGCTGATATGTTTAAGTTGCTCTATGAGCCGTTTCGCTGCGATATAACGGTTTTTATCTTTGTTATAAAGCGCCATCTTTAAGCGAGCCGATAGCTGAATGTCGCGCTTTAATTCTTCGCTTGAGAGGCGCATCTGTTGACTAAATAGGCTAAACGCTTGTGCAGAAGTGAAATTGGGTAATGCCGGTAGCGTTTTTGCTAAGGATTGCTCAAGTACTTTAGGTGCTTCCCTTAACTGCACTTCCGTTAAAAGTTCATCTCTTGGCGCAGCATAAACATGGCTGGCACAAAATGATGAAAGTGTGAACGATAATAGGGTGATGAAAATACGCATTAACATGCCAGTCCTTGTACTTAATCGTTAAATTAAGCGCCTGATTTTTGTTATTCTTTGGCCTAATTAAGTCTTATGTTATATTTTGCCGACTCAATGAAAACAATAATAACAGAAGGACGCGAGAGTGAAACCTGTAGTTCCCTTAATCTTAACTTTTGGTGCTTTAGCCTGTACTCATGCCATTGCCGACGTAAACTACCAGATCGACTTAACGAGCCCCGAACATCACTTAGCAAAAGTAACCGTCGTCTTTCCTGAAACTCAGTCAAAGGCTTTAGTGGTTAACCTGCCTGTATGGCGCACGGGTAAATATCAAGTATTGCCATTGGCCGATGCAGTGAGAACTTTTACTGCAACCGATGATACGGGCTCAGTGCTACCTTGGACGAGAACCGCAAGCGGTGAGTGGACAATAGCCTTAAGTGAACCCACGAGTGTAACGGTCAATTATCAGCTTTATGCCAACAAATTGGGGCAACGAGTCAACCATATCGATGCAAGCCATGCTTTTTTAGATGCCAGCGGTACCTTTGTTTATAGCCCTGAATTTAAGCATGAGCCTCTAACGGTCTCGCTTAATGTACCTAGTGATTGGAATAGTTACTCGGGGATGGATAGCGGCAATAACGCGCATACCTTCACTGCTAATAATTACGATATCTTAGTTGATTCGCCAATAGAGACGGGGATCAGTGAGCATCGAGAGTTTAGTGCAGATGGTCGGGATTATGAATTAGTGGTTTGGGGAGAGGGCAATTATAACATTGACCAAATGGTCACAGACTTGAGCAAGCTTAGCGGTCAGGCAGAGGTCATTTGGGATGATTATCCGTTTGAACGCTATGTCTATATGGTACACGCTACCAGTGGCGCTCGCGGGGCAACAGAGCATTTAAATTCGACCATTATTCAGCGTCCACGTTTTAGCTATCGAGAGCGTAAAGACTACTTAGGCTTTATCAAAACGGCCTCACATGAGTTTATTCATACCTGGAACGTCAAAGCGTATCGTCCTGATGGATTGGTGCCATACAACTATCAAGATGAAGGGATCACTGAACTATTGTGGATTGCAGAAGGCTCTACGAGTTACTTCCAAAGTCAATTATTACTGCGCGCAGGGGTGATGACGCCAAAAGAGTTTCTCGAAGACTTAGCAAAGCGAGTGGCGCAAAGTGAGCAGACTCCGGGCAGAGAAGTGCAATCAATTGCCGAAGCGAGTGCTAATCAGTGGGCAAGTAGTGGTGGAGATTACGCGGTTAATCACAGCACGAACATCTACTCAGAAGGCTACTTAACGTCATTAGCGTTAGATTTTTCTTTACTTGAAGAAACCAAACTTAAACGTTCATATCGCGATGTGCACCGTAAACTCTACAATGAGTATCGTCTTCCTGTGGGTTACACCATTAGTGATGTGAAGCAGATTTTAAATAGCGTTGCAGGAACCAGTTATGAAAGCTGGTGGCAGGAGTATGTTAACTCGCCAGTAAGCTTAGACTTTGATCGCTTACTGGGTCTAGCGGGATTGAAAACTAGCTATGGTAAAGATGCCAAAGTAGAGCCTTTTACTGGCGTTACGTTAGCGTCAAATTCCTTGGTGTTATCACAAGTGCTCCGCAATGGCCCAGCATGGAATGCCGGCATCGTGCTTGGCGACGAGGTCGTTGCGGTTAACGGCCTTAAGGTTACCGCGGCGGGTTTTGAGTCGCGCATTAAAGACTTCAGTGCGGGTGACACGATAAAAGTGACGCTATTTAGTAATGACAGACTAAAAGATGTCGAGCTTAAACTGGGTGACAAGCAAAGTGGCAAGCTGGTCATTACCAGTGTTGATAAGCCAAGCCGATCACAAAAAGCCTTCTTTAAGGCGTGGTTAGGTGTTGATTGGCCCTTCGATGCAGATGGCCAGCTAAAAGCGACTAAATCGGACTAAAACTGACCGAGTCGTCATAAAACAGATTAAATAGTCTCAACGAAAAAGGCGCCATTTGGCGCCTTTTTATTGGGTAATAGCAAGCGTTATTAGATACTGTCTTCTAGGCCACCAAGCGCCTCAACAACCGCATTGATAAGCGCGATAAGCTCGCTGCTCATTAATGCAAAGTCAGCATCAAGTCTTGCCATCGGATCGTCGTTGCCTAGGTCGTCGTTATCAGCTCTAAACTCTTCAGAGAACTTAAGGCGCTTAATCGCGGCATCGGACTGCAATACAAACGCAATTGATTGACCAAAATGCAGTGCTAACTTATGCACTTGCTTACCGACTTCAATATGTGCCAGTACTTCGTTTTCGCTTAAGTCTTGCTGCTTAAAGCGAACGATACCGCCTTCGTCAGAATCGCTCTTAAGCTCAGCTTCATCTTGCATTTCAAAGGCGGGTGGTGTTTTGCCTTCTTTTAGCCATTCAGTTAGCTGAGTTTCAATTGGCGTCTTAAAGCTGATTGGAATAATAGGTAGCGTGCCAATTGCTTTACGCAATAAAGCCATTAGTTCTTCAGACTTAGCTGCACTAGAGCTGTCAACGAGCACCATTTGAATTTCAGGTAAAATCAATGCACGAATTTGGCTACGACGAGAAAAAGCACGTGGTAATAAGGTCGTGGTGATCTCATCTTTAAGTGCGTCTTTTTCTTTCTTAGCGAGTTTACGGTTTTCTTCAGCCTCAATTTGACTGACTTTTTCTTCAAGTGCTTCTTTGATTACTTGAGACGGTAAAATCTTTTCTTCTTTAGTCGCGCAGATTAGGTGTCTGTCGCCAGCGGTGTGGATCAAAGTTTCGCCATGCTTGCCCATGGCCTTAGAGAATCCAAATTTACTGATGTCTTGGCTTGAGCAAGGAGAGAAAGTGAAGTCTTCCAGTGATTTTTCTAGTGAATCAGGGTCAACAGAGAAAGGCTTGTTAAAGCGGTATACAGTTAGATTTTTAAACCACATAGATAAGTGCTCAATCAAAATTAAAGCCGCAGTGTAAGGCATTGTCCGGTTCGGGTAAACCGCCTCATTGCCATCTTGGATCCTCATTATGCGACATTTCATTAAAGTGTCACATTTCTTACACTTTGGCTAAAAGGCACGCTAGCTCTGGGTTAGCGGATCTCAGTCGCTCAAGATTTAATAAATATGTCTTTATTCACTCTTTGCTGAAATAAAAATGCAACAAATCATCTTCATTATGGCGCTCGTCCGAACCAATAACTAAGACGAATAACGTCAAAAGGATTAAATGATGAACGTTTTCTGTAAAACTCTACTGGCTTCAGCTCTTGCTACTGCAACACTTTCTTCTGCTTATGCTGCGGACCCTCTTACGGTTTACGGCAAGCTAAATGTGACTGCACAGTCAAACGATGTAAATGATGAATCAACAACGACGATTCAATCTAATGCTTCTCGTTTTGGTGTTAAAGGTGCTTTTGAACTAAGCAACTCTCTTGAAGCGTTTTACACGATTGAATATGAAGTTGATACGGGTGACTCAAGTAAAAATAACTTTGAAGCGCGTAACCAGTTTGTTGGTCTTAAAGGTAATTTCGGTGCATTCTCTGTAGGTCGTAACGATACCATGCTTAAGATTTCACAAGGTAAAGTTGACCAGTTCAATGACCTATCTGGAGACTTGAAAAACTTGTTTAAAGGTGAAAACCGTATTGAACAAACAGCAACTTATGTAACGCCTTCATTTAGTGGTTTCAAAGTCGGTGTGACATATGCTGCTGACGGTGCAGGCTCGCAATACGGACAAGATGGATACAGTGTTGCGGCTATGTACGGTGATGCCAAGCTGAAGAACTCACCAATCTTTGCTTCTGTTGCCTATGATGCAGACGTAAAAGGTTATGAAGTTGTACGTGCAACGGTTCAAGGTAAAATTGCTGGGCTTAAGCTAGGTGGTATGTACCAGCAGCAAGAAGAGACGTATGAAATTGACGGCACGGCAACCGTTGGTGCAAAAAGCAAATCAGGTTACCTGTTAAGTGCAGCTTACCAAATTGAAGCGATTGTATTAAAAGCGCAGTATCAAGACATGGAAGATAAGGGTGATTCTTGGTCAGTTGGTGGCGATTATAAGTTAGGTAAGCCAACTAAGTTATTCGCGTTCTACACCAGTCGCTCATATGAGAAGGTTTCAAACGACGACAACTACGTAGGTATTGGTCTAGAACACAAGTTCTAAGCTGAAACTTTATTAAAAGGGGCTTAGGCCCCTTTTTTGATCTGGGCTTAAGTATGCTGTTTAATGGCATATTTTATGTTTGCTTTCGGCTATAGACTAGCGGCATCTGTACATAAATAAATACACTGCTAGCTAATGGAAACTTGGTATAAGCGGAAAGTAATATTTATGACAAAAATATCGTTTAATATGGCAAAATATCTCGGTGTTTAATATTAATGTCACAAAAGTGACCAATAATAGCATCGTAGAAATTCACTGATAGAAGATCGATTATGACTGCAAGGATTTTGATAGTTGAAGATGAGTTAGCCATCCGTGAGATGTTAACTTTTGTTTTGGAACAGCATGGTTATACCACTGTCGCTGCTGAGGATTATGACTCTGCACTCGATATGTTAACTGAGCCTTACCCGGATCTCGTATTGCTCGATTGGATGTTCCCTGGTGGTAGCGGTATTCAGTTAGCGAAGCGCTTACGCCAAGACGAATTCACTCGTCATATTCCTATTATCATGTTGACTGCGCGTGGCGAAGAGGAAGATAAGGTACGTGGCCTGGAAGTCGGCGCCGACGACTTTATTACTAAACCTTTTTCACCTAAAGAGCTAGTGGCACGGATTAAAGCTGTAATGCGCCGTAGTGCGCCTACTTGCCTAGAAGATCCTATCGATGTTCAAGGCCTGCAATTGGATCCTGTTAGTCACCGCGTCACTGTCGGTGAAGACGTGCTTGATATGGGACCCACAGAATTTAGATTATTGCATTTCTTTATGACCCACCAAGAACGCGTGTATAGCCGTGAGCAACTACTCGATAATGTTTGGGGGACTAACGTGTATGTTGAAGATAGAACTGTTGACGTACATATTAGACGCTTAAGAAAAGCGGTAACTCAATCAGGTCACGATCGCCTTATTCAGACCGTTCGCGGTGCTGGTTATCGTTTCTCTACCAGACTTTAGTTTTATATCAATCGTACTAAATATGTGATTGGTATTATACCCCATAGGCACAAGGTTGATTTTACGCTATCTTGTGCCGAGTCCTCCCATATGGTCGTTATATTGGTAACACATGTTTGATTCATATTCTGGGTACCGTTTAGTTTCCCGATTGGTGATTTATCTGGCTTTGTGTTTGTTGGTCGGTTTGCTTCTCGGTGAAGTGATTTGGATTTTGTTATTCGGATCGATTTCTCTGTTAATTTGGCATTATCGCCAATTATCTCGTTTAAATTTTTGGCTATGGCATGATCGCCGTCTTACCCCCCCAAATGGCAGTGGCAGTTGGGAAGGGGTATTTAATGGTATCTATCGCTTACAAGGAAAAAATCGTAAACGAGTGTCACAGCTTGCGTTTTTACTTGGACGTTTCAGGCAAGGTGCCGAAGCACTACCTGACGCAGCAGTTGTATTAGACTCTGAACATAATATTTTGTGGTGTAATAAACTGGCGCAATTGCTGTTAGGTTTTGTATGGCCACAAGATAATGGGCAGCGGATCGATAATCTTATTCGTCATCCGGATTTTTCCGCTTATCTTAAAAATAATGAATACCAAGATCCGTTAGAGTTAGCGTCACCTCAGTCTGAAGGGCATATTCTTGAAATCCGGATTATGGGCTATGGTGCAGGTCAACTGTTATTGATTGCCCGTGACATTTCCCGAGTTCGTCAGCTCGAGGGGATGCGTAAAGAGTTTGTCGCCAATGTATCTCATGAGCTAAAAACGCCATTAACAGTGCTGCAAGGCTACTTGGAAATGATGCAGTCTATGGCTGAACCAGATTCGCCGAATGTCAGGGCGATGGAGCTGATGCAGCAGCAAACAACGCGAATGCGCTCTATGGTTGAGCAGCTGCTGGCATTATCAAGAATTGAAGATGCCAGCGATGTGAATTTAGAGGTTAAGGTTAGTATGTCGCAGATGATAGATATCTTGCGTGATGAAGCCTTAGCCTTGGCGCAAGAGCAGTATGACATTAGTTTTTATTGTGAGCCTGGGCTTGATGTATATGGCAATGAATTACAGCTCAGGAGTGTGTGCTCGAATCTGATTTCTAATGCGATTCGCTATACTGAACCTGGTGGTAAAATTGAGATAAGCTGGCGCAAGATTGCCATTGGTGGTTTGTTTAGTGTTAAAGATAATGGCGAGGGGATTGCACCGCAGCATATTGGTCGGTTAACCGAGCGTTTTTATCGAGTCGATAGTGCGCGCTCAAGCCAGTGCGGTGGTACAGGTCTGGGGCTGGCGATCACCAAGCATGCGCTGCATCATCACCAAAGTGAACTCAATATTGCCAGTCAGTTGGGTAAGGGCAGTACCTTTAGTTTTGTGATCCCGCAAAACTTAATTGAGTATACGGTGCCAGATCACGAATAATGCGGCTGCTTTTAAAATAAATGTCATATAAAAACAGGCTTATGCCTGTTTTTTTTATCAATAGGTCTAAATTTGTTTGGCTTGTCATCGAAGTGTCACTTAGTAGTAATAGACTTGTCATCAATGGAGTCAATACTGACAGCGTTTTAAAATACTAAGATATCAACACTGGAGCAAAGAATGAAACTGAAACAACTTGTTGGCGCGGTAAGTTTTACTGCAGCGACTGTATTTTCTGCAGCATCAATGGCTGAAATCGACCAGTCTTTACCAACTTACGAAAAGACGAGCGGCGTGTCAGGTAATTTATCTTCTGTTGGCTCAGATACATTAGCGAACATGATGACGCTTTGGGCTGAAGACTTTAAGCAGCTTTATCCAAACGTTAATATTCAAATTCAAGCTGCAGGTTCTTCTACTGCGCCACCAGCATTAACGGAAGGTACTTCTCAGTTCGGCCCAATGAGCCGTAAGATGAAGCCAAACGAGGTTGAAGCATTTGAAAAGCATTATGGTTACCAGCCAACGGCTATTCGTGTAGCAATTGATGCCTTAGCGGTATTTGTGCATAAAGATAACCCAATCGAAGGCCTGAGCATTGAGCAGATCGATGGTATTTTCTCTTCTACTGATAAATGTGGCGGCGGTGATATTACTCGTTGGGGTGAAGTGGGTCTTGATGGCGGCTGGACGGCGAGAGATATACAGCTTTACGGTCGTAACTCAGTATCTGGTACCTACGGTTACTTCAAAAAGAAAGCGCTATGTAAAGGTGACTTTAAAGCGAACGTAAACGAGCAGCCAGGTTCAGCTTCAGTCGTGCAGTCTGTCTCTCAATCACTTAATGCGATTGGTTACTCGGGTATTGGGTATAAGACTGCTGGCGTTAAAGCGGTTGCGATTTCTAAAAAAGGCACAAACTATATCCCAGCTACTGCAGACAATGCGGCAACGGGCAAGTATCCACTGTCTCGCTACCTATACGTATATGTGAACAAGCATCCAAACAAAGATCTATCGCCAATGGATCGCGAATTCATCCGCTACGTACTATCGATGCAAGGTCAACAAATTGTTGAAAAAGACGGTTATGTTGCACTACCACGCAGCGTTATCGCAAAAGATTTAGCTAAAGCTGGCATTCGTCTTTAATGATGAGTTAGCACTCATCTTAAACGATGAATAGTGAACAAAGAAAAGGCCTCTAAATAGAGTAATGCCGTTCACTTAAGGTGAACGGCATTTTTATTTTTGGCATACCGTTGAGGCCTTGGTTTTACTGTTCTGGGGA
>NZ_JBRIMB010000031.1:0-52355 GCF_052977265.1 Shewanella sp. 0m-8
GTTTAAAAACACTCGGATTTTGCCATCTTATAAAGATCGGTCAACCGATCAATAAACTGCTAAATGATCGGCATTACCGCATATGCGGGCATTTTTATTGGTATTTAAAACCTGAGCAGCTACAATTTCAGCGCGGCTAAAGCCTCTGCAACAATCGCTTCTCTCCAACCAGTAAGAATAAGCGGTTTATCACCTTTCTTATTAGCCCATATCCACTCCAAATATTCATGGATATACTTTTTAGAGCCAAGCAGTTCAATCGGAATAGCGTTCGCTTCTGCCTGCTCTGTAATACAGTTTTTGATGCTCTTAAATGCCACTTTGTAACCCGTTTTAAGTGCAATCACATCTAAAGGCTTAGGTGGGTTATCATAGTTTACATTGGCAATCAGCTTAATAAGCTCTCTACCATGAATACGCTTCTCTTGCTCGGTCAGCTCTGTCAGCTTATAGAGGTCATTACTCGTTTTAGGCTGTTTCTTTGCCAATGCGATTAATGCGTGATCTTTGACAACAAAACCCAGTGCCAGATCTTTTTGCAAAGCACGCTGTAGGCGCCACTTGGCTAGATCTCGTAAAATGGCAAGTTGATTCGATGTCAGCTGGAAGGCATTTTTAACTTTTAAATAAGCAAGTTCAGGGTCCGGCATATCCAAACGCCCCAGAGTCATACGAATGCCCTCTTCGTACACCCAGTCAAGCCTGCCTTGCTCTTCAAGCTTATCAACTAATTGAGCATACAGTTTATACAGGTAATACACGTCGTTAGCAGCATAGTTTAACTGAGCTTCTGTCAGCGGTCGCTTTAACCAATCGGTGCGTGACTCACCTTTATCTAGACTCACGTCTAAGGTTTGCTCAACAAGCTTGGCATACCCTAATCCATGCCCCATCCCCGCTAAACCGGCGGCGATTTGACTATCAAACAAGTTTGTTGGCTGGCATTGACCATAACGCGCGAAGACTTCTAAGTCTTCACTGCAAGAATGCAGTAGTTTTACGCTACTTTCTTTATTAAGCAATTGCCAAAACAAGTCAAGATTGCTGATGGCTAATGGATCAATCAATGCAAGCGTCTTACCGTCATAAGCCTGGATCAGACCTAGTCTTGCATAGTAGGTGCGAGTACGAACAAATTCTGTGTCTAGCACCAATAAATCAGCTTCTTGGTATTGCTCTACAAGGGCCGCTAAACTGGCATCATCTTCAATATATTGAAACGCTAACAAAGTTGTCTACTCCATAAATATGCAAAAGCCGGCAATCGCCGGCTTTAAATTTAATCAAAAGTGGCAATCACCACTTAATGACTAATAAAGTTAAGCTTGCTTAACCTCATCTCTCAATTCCCTACGTAAGATTTTACCTACGTTGGTTTTAGGCAGTTCATCTCTAAATTCTACCAGCTTAGGAATTTTATAGCCCGTCAAATGCACACGACAGTGCTTGATTACTGCTTCTTTGGTCAAAGATTTGTCATTTGCGACAACAAATACCTTAACCAACTCGCCAGATACCTCATGAGGGACACCAACGGCTGCAACTTCAATCACTTTAGGATGTAAGGCTACCACTTCTTCAACTTCATTTGGGAAAACGTTGAAGCCAGAGACCAAGATCATGTCTTTCTTACGGTCGACAATAAAGAAGTAACCTTGTTCATCCATATAGCCAATATCACCAGTCGCTAAATAGCCATCTTTATCGATAACTTGACTCGTTTCTTCAGGGCGCAGCCAATAACCCACCATCACCTGTGGTCCTTTAGCAAACAACTCGCCAGTCTCGCCTTGAGCAAGTACCTTACCGTCATCATCACGAACTTGCACATCGGTATTAGCCACAGGAAAGCCAATAGAGCCGTTATAACCATCAAGGTTATACGGACAACATGTCACAAGTGGCGCCGCCTCAGTCAAACCATAGCCTTCTAGCAAGCGGGTTTTAGTTAAACCCTGCCATTTATCGGCAACAGCACGCTGAACAGCCATTCCGCCACCAATCGACAACTTAAGATCTGAGAAATTCAACTTACCGAAATCTTCGTTATTAACTAACGCATTAAACAGCGTATTAACCCCAGTTAACACCGTAAACGGATGCTTCTGTAACTCTGCTATGAAAGCAGGAAGATCTCTAGGATTAGTGATAAGTAAATTATTAGCGCCTTTATGGATAAACAGTAAACAGTTAACTGTTAACGCAAAAATATGATACAGCGGCAATGCAGTAACGACGAACTCTTTACCTTGATCAAGCATAGGCCCATAAGCTGCATCAGCTTGCAAAAGGTTACTGACGACATTGCTGTGGCTCAACATAGCACCTTTAGATACCCCGGTCGTTCCACCGGTATACTGTAAAAAGGCTAAATCTTCTCTTTTAACAACAGGCTTCACGTACTGCATACGTCGACCTTTAGACAAAGCCTTACGCATAGAAATTGCATGTGGTAAATGATACTTAGGTACCATTTTCTTAATGTACTTAACGACAAAGTTAACCACGGTACGCTTAGGAGCACTTAATAGATCGCCAAGACCCGTTAAAATAACGCTCTCTACAGGTGTATCATCAACCACTTTTTCTAAAGTATGTGCAAAGTTTGACACCACAACGATGGCTTTAGCGCCAGAGTCTGTCAGTTGATGCTTAAGTTCACGTGGGGTATACAGTGGGTTAACGTTCACCACCACCATGCCCGCACGTAAAATACCAAACAATGCGATAGGATATTGTAAAAGGTTAGGCATCATAATTGCGACACGGTCGCCTTTATTCAGCTTTAACTCGTTTTGGAGATAGGCAGCAAAAGCTCGGCTTCGCTCTTCCAGTTTACGGTAAGTCAGGGTCGCGCCCATATTCACAAACGCTGGTTGATCCGCATATTTAGCCACTGAAGTTTCGAACAGATCGACAAGCGATGCATATTGTTCTATATCAATTTCAGAAGGTACGTCATCTGGTAGATTATTAATCCAAAGTTGGTCCACAAAAATCTCCTAATATCTCCACCAGCGGTAAGAACTATACCGCTATGGTCGTTAGCAGCTTGCCAATAAGCAAGCTAAAACACTGTCTATTCTTTATATTTATTGGGCACGCCCGTAAATCATACGAGCGTTTAAATTTTGATTATCATCACATAAACGAAACAAAAAACCTAGCCCCTTTTTTTGCTTATCTATTTAAGAAAGCACTAATCGCTGTTGACACCTTTTCAGCATTGCCCATATGAAGGTGATGATCACCCTCCAGCTCTATGGTTTGTAATTGATTAAACCAGCGATTCGCCATTGGGATCGCTTCTCGTAACTGAGGGAAACCTCGGTTACCTGAAATTAATAGCGTATTGACTTTATGGGCTTGCATTAAGGCATCGACTTGAGGATAAGTCAGTCTTAAAGGGGAATCTAATTTTAAGCGAGGATCACTGCGCCAGCATACCCCAGAATCAAGGTTTTGCATATTGCGCTGAGTCAATAATTCGCACCATTGCAGGTCTAGTGCCGTAAATTTGTGCCGTGCATGTGCAGCAAGTGCGATATCTCGATGACTCTTTGCAGGTTTAGCCAAATTAGCAAGATAGCGTCGATGATCTGCAAAGCTATTTTGTAAGCGTTTTTTTGATTTCCCCTCCCCTTCGTATAACGGTGAGAGCGCTTCAATTAACAGCAAATTACTGACTTCATCAGGAAATGCTGCAGTATAAGCCGACGCAATAATACCGCCTAAAGAATGGCCTAAAATAGCATGTGGTTTCAACGTTAAAGGGAGTGTTTCAAGCAAGACATCTAAATCATAGAGGTAATCGACCCAATGCAGAGGATAGCGACCAGGTCGATGCTGCGATGCGCCGTGCCCAGGCCAATCAATGGCTAAGATTTGATAATCCGTTAAATATTGACTCAAGGGCTCAAAGCTATTGGCATTATCTAACCAGCCATGTAACGCTAAAATAACGGGCTTATCTGGTACTCCCCACAATCGTCCAGCTAGCGTGATATGGGGTAGCACCAAGGTTATTTCATTATCGGGTTCGCAGGCCAAGCGCATGTAGACTCTTACTTTTTGATAAATTTCAGCGTCATTCTATCGCTTTCACCAATAGCGAGATACTTTTCTTTGTCTTGCTCATCAAGGGCAAGTCTTGGAGGAAGTGTCCAAACGCCTTTAGGGTAATCCTTAGTATCTTTTGCATTGGCATTGACCTCTGAGCTTGCGACAAAAGTGAACCCCGCTTTTTCAGCAAGTTTAATCACCTCAGCTTGTTCCATATAGCCCGTTTTCACATCCATTCCAGGATTAGCTCTATGCTCAACAATACCAAATATTCCACCTGGTTTTAGCACTTTATAAGCGGAGTCAAATACAGGTTCGAGATAACCTTTCATCGCCCAGTTATGCAAGTTTCTGAAAGTGAGCACCACATCGACGCTATTGTCAGCCCCCATTTTATAGTAAGCAGGTGGATCAAAGGTGACGATACTGGCACTACCTAGCTTGGCGCTATTATCTTCGAGCCACTGCTCAAATCTCTTACCCGCTTTAGGACGATAGCCGTTACGCGCCTTCTCATCTTCAGGGTGTGTATCAAAATTCCCCGCTATATATTGGCCTTCATTGGCTAAATATGGCGCGAGAATTTCAGCATACCAACCACCACCGGGCCAAAGTTCAATAACCGTGTCGGATGATTTGATATCAAAGAAAGAAAGGGTTTGCTCTGGGTGACGATACTCATCGCGAGCGGTGTTTTGAGCAGGCCTAAAATCACTGTTAACGGCAGCTTCTAGCCCATTATTTTCGTGTTCAAGGGCAATTGCAGCTGTGCTAAATAATGATAAGCTACATGTGCTTGCAAGCAAAACGCTTGCTGCTAAGATTTTCTTTTTCATTGTAATTCTCCCTAAGATGACAGGCATCAACCTAGCAGTCGGTTAACAAAAAACCAACCCATATAAACAGAGATTTACATTTTATAATTTAACTAAAACAAAATAAGGTGCCAAATATGGCGTTAACTGGCGAGTTTAACGATCACGTTATCTTAGTCAAACGCGAGGCCGCAGCATCGACTCTACGCCAACATAAATATAGCATGAAGGCACTCGTTGCTAACCAACCGAATACCCAAAACCAAGCTGGCAACCAACTTTCTCCCGCGAGCATATTTGCATCGCCTTGGCCGTCAAGCCCTAACAACACCATCGGGCTCGCCAATGCATTTAAGATAATCATCAATGCCATCACGCGCAGACCACTGGCTAAGAAACGATTTTGTTTAAGCTTTAAAGGCAACAAAAATAGCACTGCTAAGCTTGCTAAAATCGCCACGGTCAATAGATCCCGAGCCCAGAGTATAATCGTTAATACCACTACGCCGCCAAGTAGTGCGAAACTCAAGCGGATCCCTTTTGCCCAGGTGGCAAACATAAAGATCAAGTAGCCCCAAAGAGCCGCACCAAAGTAACCAGAAAAGCCGATTAGGATTGGCCACCCTCCCTGGCTAAAACACAAACCTGCACCATTGGGAAAGAGTTCGATATGGCTAACAACACCACCAGAAACGATGGTTGCTAACCCATGTGAGAGTTCATGAAAATAACTTTCTAACCATTTGAAAGGTACGCTTACAAAAGGCAATCTCGTTACCATAAAAGCAATGAAGAGTTCAATTAAGAATCGGGTCCGCCCCGGAACTCCTGAAGATGATATGTGATTACTGTATTGCGAGGCTGATGCCGTATTGTGTTGAGCACCAGGTTGAGAATTGGATTGAGGTTTATGCATAGGTATCTATACCCACCATCTGCTTAATCTCTTCTCGCTTAGCAGCATGTTGATTAACTAAATACTCAGCCACCGCGCCGCGATGTCCACCCGTATGATCCTCATACTCAACATGAGCACCTAACCTTGACTGTAACGCAAACTCATCTTCTTGGTAATCATGAGTCACGAACGATTGCGGCGCTTTGGTTGTCTGAGACGGCTCAACGCCGCCAGAAACCAAAGCACTAATATGATTTGAAGCACTGGTTAGGTTTGAAGCAACAGACTTGTTAACTTCCCCCCTACTTGTTGTATTAATTGCAGCTTGAGTTGTTGCAAGCGGGCTTGAATTAATCTGCATCAAATCGTCCTTAATACATTCGCTTTATCGTAGACCTTAATATCAGAGCACTAATACCTTTCGCGAATATTAGCCTGCAAATATCCAGTTCACAAATATCTAGTCCGCGATTACAGTCCGTAAAAAATGCTGGAGTACGGTCTTAAATTACTCTCTACCCGGCAGTTTTTGCCAGGTTACTGTATCACGAAGATAAACCGGCGTTAACTCATCGACCGAAGTGCTATGGCCCTTACTCACTCCATCTTGAGCAAGTGCTAGCATATACTTAGCTTCAGGAAACTTAGCCTTTTCACAAATTCTCATATTCGTAGTCAATTCAAGTATTTGCGGATAAGCGTCAAAACCAGTACCACAAGCAATAACAGGCAAAGTTAAATCTAAACTTAGCACTATAGCTTCTGGTGCACTAACCACTTCTTCGTTTACTAACGTCGCTAACCCATCGACTGCAATATATTGGCCCCAGTAAACCTCTCCCATACGAGCATCTATTGCAGCGAGAACTTGACTCGCGCCTTGCTCAATAGCTGATTGAGCCATAGCCGCTAATGTAGAAATACCGATAACAGGCAACTCTTGGCCAAGAGCCAAACCTTGAGTAATGCTGGTACAAATACGAATGCCAGTAAAGCTACCTGGACCTCTGCCATAAGCAATCAGGTCGACATCTTTCAGTGCTAAGTTTGCCTCAGACAAAACAGCCTTAACCATAGGCAACAAACGTTGACTATGTTCACGTGGTGCATCGGCTTGCTCGCTGTACGTTGCACCTTTATGGCTAACTGCTGCTGAACACGACTCAGTACAAGTATCGAGTGCTAAAATGCTCAACGGCGTCGCATCGTTAGATTTATCTGTCATTAATTACTTACCAAACTTGTTATTTAAATCAACTACCGCCGATTAAAAACTGGGCGACGACAGTATATGTTAGGAGACTATTTAAGCGGTAATATCGGCCACGTGCACCTTAAAAGCCGGGAGTTTAATGCTTAACCGATTAGACTTTCAGTACTTAACCGAGTAAATAGACTGTTTTTATGATTATACCCTAAGTCACGCTATGGCATTAAGTCTTATAGTTAAAATACTTGCCTTTTGCAGGCCTCATGAGTGATCCACAGGCAAATAGCGACTTAAGTAATAGCGTCAACTTACGATCGGAACTACTGAGTGTGATGTAATCCAGACACACTCAAGTCATAGCCCAATAAAATGAGGTTAAATAGATACAAAAATCGTGGTTTGTCCTAAATTTATAAGTGGCTATAAATTAAGTGACTATACATAAATTTAGTACATATCAGTGACTATACTCACTCTAAAGCACTCAATTTAAGCTTGCTTTGAAGTCCTAATCAAGGGGGGAGGATGCAACAAATCAGAATCGATTGGTTTAGGCTACTTCGTTACTCCTTGCTATTTATCGTGTTCTCTATGCTAATGACAGTTTTCATGTTGCTATGGTTTTCAAACAGTTTAGAGGAAGCTTGGCAAAAAGGTTTAATGTTGACGTTAGCAGAACTTGAAATGACTACAGAGCTAACACTCACCCTGCTCATCTATATTAGCTTTCCAGTGCTACTTTTTCGCTTCCTCTATTACTTTTCCAAAATGTTGTATCGAGGACGAAACCCAGGCGTCGCAATCATCAGCTATAAGACCCTGTTTAACCCATTAAACTTTTTATTGTTTCCAAGCTTACTGAACTCTGAAGGTTTACTTTACAGGCGCCGCTGCTTATTAGCCCTTATCTTACTCACCAGTATTTATTTTGTTATTTTACTTATCACTTAATTTACGCTACTTAATCTTCGCTAAGAAGTCTGTCGCCTTGTCTAAATCACGAGTTCGAGACATTGGCGGTAACGAATTTAAAAATGCCTGTCCGTAGGGTTTATTGACGATACGGTTGTCGCATAAAATGAGTACGCCTTTATCTTTTTCATCTCGAATTAACCGACCTACCCCTTGATTTAGGCTGATCACCGCTTGCGGCAGTGAGATCTCGCTAAACGCATCTTTTCCCTCACGCTCAACACTTTCGCTACGCGCGCGAAACAGATTGTCATCGGGTGACACAAATGGCAATTTATCGATGATGACGCAACTTAACAGTCGACCACGAACATCGACCCCTTCCCAAAAAGCGCCAGTACCGAGTAATACAGCATTACCAAGTTGGCGGTATTTTTTAAGCAGGCTTTGCTTATTCGCCTGCCCTTGCACAAGAAGTGGATAAGCGACGCGCCGTTGAAGTGCAGGTGCCACCAAATTAAGCATTCTATGACTGGTAAATAAAATAAAGGTGCGCCCTTTAGCAGCATTCACCGCTTTTACGCAAACATCAACAAATTGATTTAATGCCACTTGATGATTATTGACACTCGCTAAATGTCTTGGCACACAAAAAAGCGCATTATTTTGATAATCAAATGGGCTTTCCAGTAACATCTCTTGGCATTGACGTAAGCCTAGTTGTCGGGTGAACAAGCTTAAATCACGGTTGATTTGTAATGTTGCCGAGGTAAATATCCACGCCACATTAGAATCAAACAGTTTACGACACTCTTTAGCAACGTCTATTGGCGCAATGCGCAGTACCAAATAACGATGGCCGAAGTCGATACTATAAGCGGCTTGATTGTTCTCACATAAGAAAAACAGCTCTAGTTTATTGGCTAAAACCTCAAGCTTTTCTATTTGATCATCTAGATTATTGCTGCGACCAACATGGCCTAATAATAGCTGTTGTAATACCTTAATCTCTTTGAGCAGCCCCCATGAAAGGACTGATAAGTCTTTATTGGCCAATAGTCGACGCCAGTCAGACTCGCCAATATTAAACAGTATTTGATGCCACTCATTTAACATTGATGAACATCGTGCACTTAACAACTCTATCTGTTTAGCATCTCTTAGTTCGAGTCTATAAATCTCAATCAAGTTATCAAATAGCGCTATGAGCTGTCGTGTAGAGCATTGCTGACCAAAATAAGTGACAGCAATATCAGGCAATAGGTGCGCTTCATCAAAAATAACCACATCAGAATCTGGCAGTAATTCGGCAAAACCAGTCTCTTTTAAAATTCTGTCGGCTAGAAAAAGGTGATGATTAACCACAATGATCCGTGCATCCATGGCTCTATTACGGGCTTTGCGAGTGAAACAGTCATCATAGTGATCACAGCGTTGACCAATACAGGTCTCTTTTGCGCTAACGATCAGCGGTAAAGCCTGAGAATTCTCCGTAACCGAGGTTAACCCTCCAATATCGCCGTCAGTAGTCTGCCCTGCCCACTGATTTATACGCAGCAAGTCATCTAATACTTGTGTGTCCATCGAGCTGGCTCCCGATAGCTCTTTTTCCATTAGGTGTTGGCACAGGTAGTTATTACGCCCCTTTAGCAGCGCAACCTTAGGCGTGAGCTTAAGCATGGATAATAATGCAGGAAGGTCTTTGTAAAATAGCTGCTCTTGTAAATTTTTACTGCCTGTACTGACAATAACTTGCTTGCCACTCAATAAAGCAGGAATTAGGTAAGCAAAAGTCTTCCCCACCCCCGTCCCAGCTTCCACCACCAAGTTATTGCAACTACTGATAGATTCAGTCACCGCCTTGGCCATAGTCACCTGCACATCACGGCAGCTAAAACCCTTAATTGAATGTGCCAGTACGCCATCATTTGAAAATGCAGCAGCGACTTGCTGTATGAGTTTACTGCTCAAGAGTCATTAAACCTTTAATAAAAATGTTGATGATGCATATACCCAAGTGACTTGAAATGCGCGTTTCACAGGCCTTGTGTGAGCTCTATTCTAGGCGCTTAGATTAGGAATAGTTACTCCCTTTTAAGCGAGTGCAGAGAAAGACTCAGTGATCGACTTCGGTTACCAGATTCAGTTATTAGCTTCAATATGTGATACGGGCATATAAAAATGCATGGCAGTTTATCTTAAATAAATATACAAGATTAGCTTTTGTTGGCGGACTGAGAGCAAGTTCAGGACAAATGCGCTCTAGCGGCCTTAACAAAAGCCACTCCCGCATGTGCGGTTAATTGTTCTCAGTTGAGAACACAAGACTCTCAAATGTCGGTATAAATCGACTTTAGGCAACCAAAAATGAAAAATAATGACATTTAGATGAAGTTTACTCAACTGCTTAAATAAGAGGTTGCAATCATTTTAAAAACTGATTAATTTAAATACCAACAACACGAAATGATTCATCAATGGCTTAGCACAGCAGCAAGCGTTGGATCATGACAGGCCACTTGGCCCACAGAAACAGATTGAGAGAAACGAATATGACACAGCTTTTGAACACTATGCATCATCATCACCATATGCGGTAGCCTTCGGAAGCTCACTGCCGATGGACTATTTTCCTTCCGGCGGTTGATTTAAAAATATCAAAACCCTTGGAAGGAATTCCAAGGGTTTTTTGTTTTTTTCTTAACAGATTGTTTTATAAGATTTTTAAATTAACTAATAGGAAGTATCTCATGTCAGAGTCAACAAGATTACGTATCGCCATCCAGAAATCTGGCCGCTTATCAAAAGAGTCACAGAAGTTACTTAAAAGCTGTGGCGTTAAATTTAATGTCAACGAACAACGTCTAATCGCCCACTCAGACAACATGCCAATCGACCTATTACGTGTACGTGATGACGATATTCCAGGCCTTGTCATGGACGGTGTGGTGGACTTAGGTATTATTGGCGAAAATGTGCTGGAAGAAGAACAGATCGAACGCCAAAGCCTAGGCAAACCAGCTGAATGCATCAAATTACGTGAACTTGACTTTGGTGCTTGCCGCCTATCATTGGCCGTGCCAACTGAATTTAGTTACCAAGATGCAAGCTCATTAGAAGGGCTTCGCATTGCGACCTCTTACCCCAACTTGCTACGCCGCTACATGCAAAAGAAAGGCATTAATTATCGTGACTGCATGTTGAAGGGTTCTGTTGAAGTTGCACCACGTGCAGGTTTATCAGACGGTATTTGTGACTTAGTGTCAACAGGGGCAACACTTGAAGCAAATGGATTATATGAAACGGAAGTCATCTACCGTTCTATGGCCTGCATCATTCAATCAACCCAATCGCAACCTGATGATAAACAAGCACTAATAAACAAAATACTGTCTCGAATTAATGGCGTTGTACGTGCCAAAGAGAGTAAATACATCTTACTACACGCACCAACGGAAACGTTAGAGCAGATTGTTGCACTGCTTCCTGGCGCAGAAAACCCGACTGTTTTGCCACTCAACGACGATACTAACCGAGTGGCTATCCACGCCGTTAGCACTGAAGACTTGTTCTGGGACACTATGGAGCAATTAACGCAGCTGGGCGCCAGCTCAATTCTTGTTATGCCTATTGAAAAAATGATGGGGTAGAGTCATGCAGATCCTCAATTGGCAATCTCTCGACTCTCAAGCTCAAGCTAACACGCTTGAGCGCTCACCACTAATAGGTGATAACAGTCTTGAGCAAAGTGTGGCAGATATCATTAATGCCGTCGTCGCTGATGGCGATAAGGCGTTATTTGAATTTAATCAAAAATTTGATGGGGTCAATATCGATAACTTAAGGTTGTCGAGCGCCCAAGTTGAGCAGAGCTGCGCCAAGGTTTCTAGTGAGGTAAAGCAAGCAATTGCTCAAGCAAAGGCCAACATTGAGACTTTTCACAAGGCACAGCTCCAGCCACACATCGATCTAGAAACTCAAGCAGGGATCCGCTGCGAACTCCGCTCTGAGCCGATAGAGCGCGTTGGCCTGTATATTCCAGGAGGCACGGCGCCACTTATTTCAACCGTACTGATGTTAGCCCTACCCGCTAAAATTGCCGGTTGTAATAAGCGGGTTCTCGTAAGCCCTCCACCAATTAATGATGCCATCATTTATGCGGCAAAAGAATGTGGTATTGAAGAGATCTATCAAGTTGGCGGCGCCCAAGCTATTGCTGCACTTGCATTTGGCACTGGTTCTGTACCTCAAGTCGATAAGATTTTTGGCCCAGGTAACCGATTTGTGACTGAAGCTAAACGCTCCGTTAGTCAAGATAACCGCTGCACAGTGAGCATCGATATGCCTGCCGGCCCATCAGAAGTGCTCATCATTGCCGATACTGAGGCTAATCCAGAGTTTGTTGCCGCAGACCTGTTATCACAAGCCGAGCACGGCGCTGACTCACAAGTTATGTTAGTCACCGATTGCAACGTGTTAGCTAAGCAGGTTAATCAAGCCTTAGCAAAGCAACTGGCGCAGCTGCCACGTGCTGATATTGCCAATCAAGCCCTTAAAAGCAGCCGCACTATTATCGTTAACGATATGACCATCGCAGCGGCAGTTTCTAATCAATACGGACCTGAGCACTTAATCATTCAAACTCAGCAGCCACGAGAAGTGCTAGCCAATATTCGAGCAGCGGGCTCTGTATTTTTAGGGGCGTATACGCCTGAATCTGTGGGTGATTATGCCAGCGGCACGAATCACGTCTTGCCGACCTACGGTTACAGTAAAACGGTGTCGAGCTTATCACTTGCAGATTTTAGCCGTCGATTCACTGTGCAAGAGTTATCAGCAATAGGACTTAGAGCCTTAAGCAATAGCGTAATGATCCTTGCCGAAGCTGAGCAGCTTGATGCACACAAAAATGCAATTGCAGTTCGAATGGCCAGCCTTGATGCTAACGCAGGTAATGAAGCGTTAGCTAGCAATAGCTCAGTTACGGAGGCCTTATGACAACATCAAGCAAGCTAAATTTAGCCGAGCGCCTCGCTCGACCAGAACTGTTAGCGTTACAGGTTTATCAGTCAGCAAGGCGTATTGGCGGCCAAGGGGATATCTGGATCAATGCCAATGAGTCCCCCTTTAACAATAGTGAGCTTATGGGCCTTAACCGTTACCCAGAATGCCAGCCACCTGCATTAATCAGCGCATATAGCCAATATAGTGGTGTCAATGAGAACAGTATTATCACTAGTCGCGGCGCCGACGAAGCGATTGAGCTGTTAATTCGAGCCTTTTGTGTACCAGGTCTAGATAGTATCGCAACCTTTGGCCCTACGTATGGAATGTATGCCATCAGTGCCAAGACCTTTAATGTTGGGGTAAAAGCGCTGTCTTTAACTGATGATTTTCAGCTGCCAAGTGACTCTATCTCCAGTGTCAGTGGCGCAAAATTGGTGTTTATCTGTAATCCCAATAACCCCACTGGCAGTGTCATCGCAAGAAACAAAATCATTGAGATCATTAACGCTTACCCTGAAGCCATAGTGGTTATCGATGAGGCATACATTGAATTTAGTCCCGAATACAGTGTCGCCGATTTAGTCGATAGCTGTGCAAACCTAGTGGTGCTTCGCACCTTATCAAAAGCCTTTGCCTTAGCTGGCGCACGCTGTGGTTTTTTGTTGGCAAACCCTGACATTATCGAAATCTGCATGCGTGTAATCGCCCCTTATCCCGTGCCGCTTCCCGTAAGCGAACTTGCCATCAAAGCCCTCAACACAAAAGGCCTTGAAACAATGCAGCAGCAAGTGGGTCTGATGAAGCAACAAGGGTTAAGACTGGCGGACGCATTGAGCGGCTATGGCGCTAAGGTTATCAAAGCACATGGTAACTATGTACTCGCAGAGTTTGAGGACAAAGCGCTAGTGCAGCAAAAGTTAATATCTGCTGGCGTGATTGCCAGAAGTTACAACGATCCCCGCCTTAGTAAGGCGATTCGTTTTAGCTTTACAAACCAGGAACAAACGGACTATCTGATCCAACTATTTCAACAATAAAAATATACAGTGCGCTGATATTTAAAAAGAATAACAATAGCTTGGCTGAGATTTGAATGAATGTTCAATGCGTTCCGATTTGTTTAAACTCAGTAAAGCCAGAATCTGAAAGGTATAACCGCTATGAAGCAGAAAATTTTATTTATCGACCGTGATGGTACGCTCATCGAAGAACCAGTTACAGATAAGCAAGTCGATAGCTTAGCCAAACTCGTTTTTGAGCCTAATGTGATCCCTGCTCTACTGAAACTGCAAAACGCCGGTTATCGATTAGTTATGGTCAGTAACCAAGATGGTCTGGGCACGCCTTCGTTCCCAAGAGATGATTTCGATGCACCGCAAAATATGATGATGCAGATCTTAAACAGCCAAGGCGTGCTGTTTGATGATGTACTTATCTGCCCTCACTTTAATGATGAGAACTGTAGCTGTCGTAAACCTAAGCTTGGCTTAGTTAAAGACTATCTCACCTCTGGGAAAATTGATTTTACCCAGTCCGCTGTCATAGGAGATCGTGAAACTGACTTAGGTCTTGCCGACTCGATGGGCATATTAGGTTTGCAATATCACCCAGAAAATCTTAACTGGAACGCCATTGCCGATAAGCTTTTAAATAAGAACCGTAGCGCCACAGTCACTCGTACCACTAAAGAAACCGATATTCGCGTCACTGTCGATTTAGATTCAAATGATAAAAGCGAAATTAACACAGGTATTGGCTTTTTCGACCATATGCTTGAGCAGATCTCAACCCACGGCAACTTTAAAATGGATGTCAAGGTTGATGGTGATTTGGAGATAGATGATCACCACAGCATTGAAGATACCGCACTGGCAATCGGTGATGCCCTGCGTCAAGCTCTAGGTGACAAACGCGGCATAGCCCGCTTTGGCAATGCACAAATCAGTAGCGTTTTTGAGCAAGCGATTCCTATGGATGAAGCCAGTGCTGAGTGTTTGTTAGATCTATCGGGGCGTCCATTTATCAAGTATCGCGGCGACTTTGACCGTGAACTTGTTGGCCAAATGTCAACTGAGATGGTGCCGCACTTCTTCCGCTCCTTTGCCGATGGTCTGCGCTGTACTTTACACATCAGTACCCAGGGCAATAACGACCACCACAAAGTTGAAAGCTTATACAAGGTGTTAGGTCGTACCCTAAGACAAGCTGTGGCAGTTGAAGGAGACACGCTGCCCTCAAGTAAAGGTGTGTTATGAGCCAAGTCAATCTAGATAACAAAAACGGCATCAAAGGTAATACCGTTATTATCGATACCGGTTGCGCCAATTTAAGCTCGGTCCGCTACGCTTTTGAGCGTTTAATGACTGATACAGAGCGAGAGTGCCTGTTTGTAAGCGATGATATTGAGCTGATTAACTCGGCTGAACGCGTTATTTTACCCGGTGTAGGTACTGCAAGGGCTGCAATGACGGCGCTAAATGACAAAGGTTTACTCGAGGTTATCCCCTCGCTCACCCAGCCATTACTCGGCGTGTGCTTAGGTATGCAGATGCTGACACGTGCTTCAAAAGAGCGCGGCACACAAAGCGATGACTGCCAATGTCTTAATATCATTCCAACCGATATCGACCTGCTTAATACTCAAGGCTTACCGCTACCGCATATGGGCTGGAATCAAATTACGCCTTCAAACCACCCTATTTTCGAGGGAGTGACTGCCGGTAGCTTCGTATATTTCGTCCACAGCTACCGCGCCCCCGTTAGCGACTTCACCATTGCAACTGCCCAGCATGGTGAGTACTTTAGCGCTGCCATTGCAAAAGATAATTTTATTGGACTGCAATTTCATCCAGAAAAAAGTGCAGAGGTCGGCGCTAAGATACTGGCAAACTTCCTCAACATGAATAGAGATACCTTTTGCCAAGCTGGCAATGAACCCGCTAATAAGCTAACGATTAACCTAAATAATGAACCGGAGGCACTGTAATGATTATTCCAGCAATCGATCTTATCGACGGCCAAGTTGTTCGCCTCTATCAAGGTGATTACGAGCAGCAAACAACCTTTAATTTAAGTCCATTAGATCAACTTAAATCTTATCAGGCTCAAGGGGCTAACTTACTGCATATCGTCGATTTAACCGGAGCAAAAGAGCCAACTAAGCGTCAAACGCCATTAATTTCAGAATTAGTTAATCACCTAGACACTCCGATCCAGGTTGGCGGTGGTATTCGCACTGAAGCCCAGCTAAATGAACTACTGGAAATTGGTGTAAGCCGTGTGGTTATCGGTTCATTGGCCGTAAAAGAGCCTGAGCTTGTAAAAAGCTGGTTTGAAAAATATGGTAATGAAGCCATTTGTCTCGCACTCGATGTCAATATCAATGAGCAAGGCGAAAAAATAGTGGCCGTATCGGGATGGCAAAGTGGCGGTGGTAAGAGCTTGGAGTCGCTGGTAGAAGAGTTTAAAGCTGTTGGCCTTAAGCATGCATTAGTCACTGACATTAGCCGTGATGGCACACTGCAAGGCGCTAATACCGAGCTTTACCGTGAGATTGCCGCTACTTACCCAGGGATCCAATGGCAAGCTTCTGGAGGCATCGCGACATTAGCCGATGTCAATGCAGTAAAAGACAGCGGTGCCAATGGCATTATTATTGGTAAAGCCCTACTTATCAACCAATTCACCGTCCAGGAGGCGATTGCATGTTGGCCAAACGCATAGTCCCCTGCCTTGATGTCAAAGAGGGCAAAGTGGTTAAAGGGGTTCAATTTAGAAACCATGAAATTGTAGGCGATATTGTGCCGCTCGCTAAGCGCTACGCTGAAGAAGGTGCTGATGAATTAGTCTTCTATGACATCGCGGCCAGCGCTCACGATAGAGTCATTGATAAGTCATGGATAAGTCGAGTCGCCGAAAAAATTGATATTCCTTTTTGTGTTGCCGGTGGGATAAGAACCATAGAGCAAGCACGAGAAAAGCTGGCCTTTGGCGCCGACAAAATTTCAATTAACTCACCAGCATTAACAGACCCAAGCTTGATTGCCAGACTGCAAGATGAGTTTGGACGTCAGTGTATCGTGATAGGTATCGATTCCTATTATGACGCCAATAGCGACAGCTACATGGTTAAGCAATTTACTGGCGATGAAGCGGCAACTAAAGACACTCAGTGGTTTACACAAGATTGGGTTGAAGAAGTGCAAAATCAGGGCTGCGGCGAAATCGTACTCAATGTCATGAATCAAGATGGCGTCAGACAAGGTTATGACATTAAGCAATTGTCGATGATCCGCGCTATCTGCGATGTACCGTTAATTGCATCGGGTGGCGCTGGCACTATGGCGCATTTTAAAGAGGTGTTTAGCCAGGCAAACGTGGATGCGGCATTAGCCGCAAGTGTGTTCCATAAAGGGATCATAGATATACAGGCCCTAAAACGTTATCTCAACAGCCAGCAAATTGCTGTACGCATTTAGATAAGTTAGACGTTGACTCACATTAAGGATGTAACATGACTAATTTTAACCAAAACCCACTGGGTAGCGACTTACTGAGTCAATTGGACTGGGAGAAAACCGACGGCTTAATTCCGGCGATAGTGCAAAATCACCTCACAGCCAAAGTCTTAATGCTCGGTTATATGGATAAGGCTGCATTAGATCAAACCTTATCGACAGGAAAAGTCACCTTTTTCAGCCGCAGTAAACAAAGACTCTGGACTAAGGGCGAAACCTCAGGCAACACCCTCGACTTAGTATCGATTGATAAAGACTGTGACGATGACAGTTTACTCGTGCAAGTTATTCCCAACGGACCGACCTGCCATAAGGGCACAGAGAGTTGCTGGAAAGACGGTAACGCCCACAGTTTTATCGACAACTTGTCAGGCTTAATCGCATCACGTAAAGGCCAAGACCCAGAGTCAAGCTACACCGCTCACCTGTTTGAGCGTGGCACTAAACGTATCGCGCAAAAAGTCGGAGAAGAGGGGTTAGAAACGGCATTAGCCGCTGCAACCCATGACAAACCGGAATTGATTGATGAAGCCTCTGATCTGATCTATCACTTGTTAGTGCTACTTGAAGATCAAGAGTTAAGCATGCAAGACATCAATCTCAATTTGATGAAACGTCACAATAAGGCAAAGTAGAAAAATAACCTCCGCCTTAACGAGTAGGAAATGGTCGCAGTCTCTGCGGCCATTTTATTTCCTGTTTAGCCACGGCTATTCCTGCTGATAAATTTACTCTTCAGCAAAGATGAAACGAGCTTATAACTGCACTCTGAAACAATGAAACGCTTAATTGACGGGCAAGCATTATCATAAAAAGGATTGACGACTTAAAAGATAATCAATCGGTATTTAAAACCAAAAGTAGCGCATTGCTTCAATTTTGCAATCTTATTCTTGCTGATTTTGCGCAATAGAAAACACTGTTTTTACAAAGAGTAAATCCGTTATTGCTAGGGTGTTGCAATAGGTAACTTCTGATACAATCTGCGCCACTAAAATTAAGCTTCTCAATAATAAAAGTGTGCCCTATGAATCTTGCAGATAAAGTTTTAGTCGTAAATGACAACCTCCCAATTCGTACCAACAAACCTGTTCACTCAGGTAAGGTCCGCAGTGTTTACTGGTTAACCGAGGAAGATAGCGCACGGTTAATTAAAGATAAAGGTTACGATGTACCTGCCGATGCACCACTAGCCATTATGGTCATTAGCGATCGCATCTCAGCATTTGATTGCGTATGGCAAGGTGAGAACGGTTTAGATGGCGTTCCAGGAAAAGGAACGGCACTAAATGCTATCTCAAATCATTGGTTTAAACTTTTTAAAGATAAAGGCCTTGCTGATAGTCACATCTTAGACATCCCTCACCCATTGGTGTGGATTGTGCAAAAAGCACGTCCGGTGATGATTGAAGCGATTGCACGCCAATACATTACGGGTTCTATGTGGCGTTCATACACTAAAGGTGAGCGCGAGTTTTGTGGCATCACTATCCCTGAAGGCTTAGAGAAAGATCAAAAGCTACCTGAGCTATTAATCACCCCGTCGACAAAAGGTGTATTAACGGGCCTAGAAGGCGTACCTGAAGCTGATGACGTGAATGTATCTCGTAGCGATATTGAACGTCATGTTCAAGGTTTCAACTTTAGTAAGCTTGCAGACGTTGATCTTTACGAGAAGCTGCTTAAAGAAGGCTTTGATGTCATCAGTGACGCACTCGCTGAGCATGATCAGATCTTTGTTGATACCAAATTTGAATTTGGCTACGTAAACGATGCTGCTGGTAATGAAAAACTTATCTATATGGATGAGGTCGGCACGCCTGATAGCTCGCGTATTTGGGATGGTGCAGCTCACCGTGATGGCAAAATTATCGAGCAATCAAAAGAAGGTTTCAGACAGTGGCTACTTAACCACTTCCCAGACGCTGATATCTTACTCAACAAGAACCGCATGGAAGAGCGCTTTGCGCTAGCGAAAGATAATAAACTACCAGAATCTGTCATGATGGATATCTCTAACACTTATGTTGGAATTGCTGAGAAAGTGATTGGTAAGAAGCTACATATCAGCGACACACCTAAACAAGAGATCATTGATATTTTACGCGATGAATATCAGCTAATCGTTTAGTTATCCGCTCTGCTATAGTGCTGGTTAAGTGCTGGTTAATTGCTTTATTTAGCGCAAAAATGGGTAGATGTATGCAAGCGCGTAATGAATAAGTAGCTCAGCCAATCAAACACTGCCCTTAAACGCTAGCTATAAAGCTAAGCGCTAGATATAGAAAGCCGCAATATCCATTGCGGCTTTTTTGTGTAGCCATGGTTAATAACAATTGCAGCGCTATTTTTAGCAACCAGATTAATTATAGATCGATGCTTCGCCTTCGGGGCGGGTTTTTAGCACCTTAAGGAACCACATATATTGCTCAGGGTACGCTAAAATAACTTGCTCAACCGCCTTATTTAAGGCGATCGCCTCATTTTCTTTACCTTGCATGGTATCGGGATCAATGGCAGGCATAACCGTTAGATCAAAATGACGCTTGTGTTGATCATAACCAATCTTTACCGGCATGACTTGAGCGTTCCCCGCCTGAGCTAAACGCCCCACTACTGGCAAGGTTGCTTTAGTCGTCCCCAAAAATGGCGCAAAGACACTCTTCTCACGACCAAGATCTTCATCGGGTAGATAAAAAAAACTATTGTCTCGCTTTAGCTCTGTCAGCAAAGCTCTGATCCCTGCTTCACGCATGTAGATATTGCCGCCTTGGGAGCTTCTCATACGATTATTGAACCAGTTAAATAATCCATTTTTATGGGCTTTTGCCATCGAAACCATAGGCAGTTCAAGATTGAGCCTAAGTCCTGCATACTCAATACCCCACACATGCGGCATGATAAAAATCACAGGCTGACCTGCAGCACGTGCTTTTTCTACATGTTCAAATCCATGAAGTTGTACACGGCGTCTCATATTCGCGCGAGATTTCGCTAACAACTCGGATTGCGCAAGTAAAATCATCACAAAATTTTCCACGTTATCTTTTATTAACGCTTCAATCTCATCATGGGATTTTTCAGGAAAGCAGGTCGTTAGATTCGCCCTTGCCACATTAATCGGCTTCTTAGCAATTTTCATCACTAGTCTGGCAAGTGTGCGTGCAATGGGATCTCTGAGCCAGGCAGGCATAAGACCAAATATTAACAACACTAAAATCGCGACCCAGGTTAGCCAATATTTAGGGTGTAACAGGCTAAAGCTAAAACGTCGATCAAAATATTTTGGCTTTCTAGACAAGGAATTAAACCTCTACTGCAAATGAATAACAGAAAAAGCCACTCGATTGAGTGGCCTCTTCATTATAACGCTAAAGCAATTACTTCTTCGCGTTAGCCTCTTCGACGCGGCTTTTAAGCTTCTGTCCTGGACGGAACGTCACTACGCGACGTGCCGAAATTGGGATATCTTCTCCCGTTTTTGGGTTCCTTCCCGGTCTTTGATTCTTGTCCCTCAGGTCAAAGTTGCCAAAGCCAGATAGCTTGACCTGCTCACCACTTTCAAGAGCTTGACGAATTTCTTCGAAAAACGTCTCTACCATCTCTTTCGCTACTCTCTTGTTGATACCTAGCGTTTCAAAAAGATGTTCTGCCATTTCGGCTTTGGTAAGTGCCATACTTTTAGTCCCTCAACGATGCGTTGAACTCGTCTTTCAGAGCAGAAACCACGACGTCAACCATCTCTGCGATTTCTTTTTCTTCAAGTGTACGAGTGTTGTCTTGTAATAAGAGTGCTATTGCAAGGCTCTTTTTGCCTTCCTCTACACCTTTACCTCGGTATACATCGAACAAGTTTATGCCAACCAACTGATTTTCGCCAACTTTTCTTATCAATTTTACAACATCATCGGCTGCAATAGCGTCATCGAGGACGATAGCGATATCACGGCGGTTAGCTGGAAACTTAGATACAGTCTGGGCTAGCGGCAAATTAGCATGCAATAACGCGTCTAATTCTAGTTCGAAAATAATTGTCTTTCCGTTAAGGCCAAATGGCTTTTCTAGGCTTGGGTGAACCGTGCCTATAATGCCAATTACGCGATCATCTCTTAAGATTTCAGCACATTGCCCTGGGTGAAGCGCTGGATGGCTTGCAGATCTGAAACTAAATTCAGTGTCTGCAACAGTCAAACCGATGACAGCTTCTAGATCGCCTTTAAGGTCAAAGAAATCAACCGTTTTTGACTCCATTGTCCAATGTTCGTCATTTTGGTTGCCGGCAATAACCGCTGCAAGCATAGGTTGTTGTGACACACCTGACTCTGCAGTTTCATTTGGTACAAAACGCAAACCTGTTTCGAACAGTCTTACACGGTTTTGTTGACGGCTTTGGTTGTAACCAACCGCAGTCAAAAGACCGGTGAACATAGACAGACGCATTGCTGACATTTCAACCGAAATTGGGTTCGGTAAAATCATCGCCTCTGCACCAGGGTGGAGCAACTCTTGCTGCTTAGGGTCGACGAAGCTGTATGTTACCGCTTCTTGAAAACCACGGGCAACCAACATGCTACGAACACGCTTAAGACTGATATCAGACTCTTTATGATCAGACATGCTTAATTGCGCAACAGGCGCAATATTTGGAATATTGTTGTAACCGTAAATACGGGCAACTTCTTCAATCAAGTCTTCTTCAATCGCCATATCGAAACGGTAAGTGGCTGTGATTACATTCCACTGCCCTTCACTCACTTCAACATTAAAGCCTAAGCGCTCTAGAATTTCTTTGACTTCAGCATCTTCAATATGATGACCTAAAGTCTTATCTAGTTTGCTTCGACGCAATACGATATGTGCAGGTTTTGGCAGATTCTCTTCAGACTTAGCTTCAACAACTGGGCCTGCTTCGCCACCACAGATGTCTAGCACTAGACGGCTAGCACGGTCCATGACTTTTTGTTGCAGCTGTGGGTCAACACCACGCTCAAAACGGTGCGATGCATCAGTATGCAAACCAATCTTACGGGCTTTACCTAAAATAGCTAAAGGAGCAAAGAATGCGCATTCTAAAAGAATGTCGGTAGTTTCAGTGGTAACACCTGATTGCTCACCACCAAATACACCAGCAAGTGCTAATGGCTTAGCCTGGTCAGCAATAATCAACATACCTTCAGGAATAGTAATTTCATTGCCATCAAGTAGTGTCAGCTTCTCTTCGCCTTTAGGCTTACGAACTTGAATGCCGCCATCTAACTTAGCTAAGTCAAATGCGTGCATTGGCTGACCGAACTCAACTAATACATAGTTAGTGATATCAACGATCGGGTCGATAGAGCGAATACCACTACGACGCAGCTTTTCTTGCATCCATAGTGGCGTTTCAGCTTTAACGTTAACGTTTTTGATAACGCGGCCTAGGTAACGTCCACACTCTTGTGGCTCTTGTACGTCAATGCTCACTTCATCAGCAACTGTCGCTTCAACCGCATCCCAAGTCGGTTCTGTAACCGATTGACGGTTTAACACGCCAACTTCACGAGCAAGACCAGCCATACCTAAACAGTCTGCGCGGTTAGCCGTTAAGTCTACATCGATGACAGCATCGTTTAGATCTAAGTATTCACGTACGTCTTGGCCAACAGGTGCATCTAGTGGCAACTCAATGATGCCATCGCTTTCGATATCAACGCCAAGCTCGCCAAATGAGCACAACATACCAAATGATGGTTGGCCACGTAGCTTAGCTTTTTTGATTTTGAAATCGCCAGGTAGCACAGCGCCAACCATAGCAACTGCAACTTTAAGCCCTAAACGGCAGTTTGATGCACCGCACACGATGTCGATTAGCTCTTCGCCGCCAACATTGATTTTAGTTACACGTAGTTTGTCAGCATCTGGGTGCTGACCGCACTCAACCACTTCACCAACAACAACACCGCTAAAATCTGCCGCTACAGGCTCAATGCCGTCCACTTCAAGACCGGCCATGGTAATTTGGTGTGATAATTCGTCGCGGTTAACACTTGGGTTAACCCACTCACGAAGCCAAGATTCGCTAAATTTCATGCTATTACAGCTCCGTTTATTTAAATTGCTTCAGGAAGCGTAGGTCGTTTTCAAAAAATGAACGTAAGTCATTAACGCCATAACGCAACATTGAAAGACGTTCAACGCCCATACCGAATGCAAAGCCCGAGTATTTCTCAGGATCGATACCAACGCTGCGCAGTACGTTTGGATGTACCATGCCGCAACCTAATACTTCTAACCACTTACCATTCTTACCCATTACGTCAACTTCAGCAGAAGGCTCAGTGAACGGAAAGTAAGATGGACGGAAACGCACTTCTAAATCTTCTTCGAAGAAATTACGTAAGAAGTCGTGCAAAATTCCTTTCAGTTCTGCGAAGTTTACGTTCTCAGCAACCAATAAACCTTCAACCTGATGGAACATAGGAGTATGAGTTTGGTCGTAGTCGTTACGATATACTCGTCCTGGAGAGATAATACGTAAAGGAGGCTTCTCATGCTCCATAGTACGGATCTGCACGCCTGAAGTTTGCGTACGTAGCATCACTTTAGGGTTAAAGTAGAACGTGTCATGATCAGCACGAGCAGGATGATGCTCAGAGATGTTTAATGCATCGAAGTTATGGAAGTCATCTTCGATTTCTGGGCCGTCTTTAACCGTAAAGCCTAGCTCACCAAAGAAAGCTTCAATACGCTCAATCGTGCGAGTTACAGGGTGCAGCCCACCGTTCTCAATGCGACGACCAGGAAGGCTGACATCAATGCTTTCAGCTTTTAATTGCGCTTCAAGTTCAGCCGCTTTAAGGCCTTCAATGCGAATAGAAAGCTGCTGCTGAACCGCTTGCTTAGCTTGGTTCACTGCTTGACCAAAAGCAGGCTTCTCTTCTGGAGGAAGTTTCCCCATCATTTTCATCATGTCGGTGATTTGACCTTTTTTACCAAGGTAATCGACACGGAGGTCATCGAGAGCTTTTAAATCTGTAGCTCCTTCGATGGCGGCTAAAGCCTGTTCTACGATCTCTGTTAACTGTGACATCATCTCTTCCAGTGCAAGTAAGTGCTAGACCTACGACTTTTGGGCAAACGTATTTTCTTAGTGAAAATAGAAAAAGACTAAAATTTTACGTTAGACAGGCACATTTGGCTAGGACTAATTCACCTTTTACTGTGCTAACTGCCTATTTTGTTTAGTCCTTATACAAGGATTTGCTAAATGAGCTTAAAATGCATCAAGCATTTATCCACCAGTAACTCTGCCAAACTCCAAATGCACACCAAAAGTCACAACACCTGCAATAAAGCTAATGACTAGCACACAATTTTAGTAAGAATGACTACAAACTAGAAACATTAGTATTCAACGGTTTAAAAACACTAACGAACAAAATTCAGCCAACAGACTATCAATTCTAAAAAAAAGGGTTAAGAAATGGCCTTACCTTCCGATAAATAGCTAGGTCGGCGATTAATAAAAAGAGAGCATTATGAAAGAAGTTAAGTTCCGTTGGGTTGATAAATACCTTATCCACATGACACTAAAAACAAAATTCGCATTATTGGCAATCATTCCCATCATCACGCTTGTAGGCTTGGCTATTTTTCTTAATAGTGAATACAAACAGAATCTAATCGATAGCCAAATTTCACAAACCCAAGAGTTTAACCAAAAACTCAATAATGCACTGGATGCGGCTTATCAATATATTCCAGAGGAAAACCGAGTCCACTTTGTAAATGCAATAACTGGTGATATCACTCTTAGTCTCCAGCAAACCTCTCCAACGCAACTGGCAACAACCGCAGAAAGTGGTGGTGACACGCGAGTGGATGGCAATAGAATTGAAAGCGTGAGCCCAGTCAGCGCAAATGGCCTTATTACCACCTTGTATAGCCAACAAAGTAACAACATCCATAATGAATATATCGCCTATGCCGCTGTAGCGGTATTAATTTCGATTATATTATTGACCAGTTACTATATTTCCAGCTTCGTTGGAGGGGCACTTTTTACCAATGTTATGGCGCTTAAAAAAGCAGCTGACGGGGATTTAACCGGCCGACTAAACTTTTTTGAAGTAAAAGATGAATTTAGTATCCTTGCAATTAGCATTGATACTTTAGTTGAGCGTCAACATAAGCTTGTTAATGAGATGACAAGTGCAAGCTCACAGATCCGTAATGTCGTGCAAGCCTTTAGAAACACGGCTGAACAAGGGCAATCCCTAGCCATGAATCAACGCCAGCATATTGACTCCTTAGCAACGGCAATGGAGCAGATGACCGCAGCCGTCATAGAAGTTTCACGTAATGCTGAGCTTTCATCAAGTGAAACCCAAGAAGCCAATGTGCAAGTTGATGCAGGTTCTCGTGATATAGCCATCACTGTTGACGCGATAGGCAGCTTATCAAATGAAATTGCAGATGCCTCTGATGCTGTTAATAACCTCAATGAAAACGCAGCTAAAATTGACGAGGTCGTCACCACCATTAATGCCATTTCCGAGCAAACTAATTTACTCGCATTGAACGCAGCCATTGAGGCTGCCCGAGCCGGAGAGCAAGGGCGTGGCTTTGCTGTCGTTGCCGATGAAGTCAGAACTCTGGCTGGTCGAACTCAGGCTGCAACGGTTGAAATTAAAACCATGATTGAAGCGCTTCAGTCAGGTGCCCGCGACTTAAAACAGGTAATGAGTCGTACCGTAGAGAAGGCTGAGGACGGCAAGAAGCACGTACTTGACACAGGCAAAGATCTACAAGGGATTGCTCATCACAGCGCTAAAGTTTATGAGATGAGCGTTTTAATTGCGACATCTGCTGAAGAGCAATCAGCGGTCGCTAATGAAATCGCAACCAATCTAATGGATATTCGCAATCAGTCTCATGATGTGGAGCAATCAGCCAATCAATCCGTTTCAGGCTGTGATGAACTGCATGCGACAGCCGAGCAATTAGATAAACTGCTCGTTGGTCTAAAAGTATAGCGCCTGTATTAACGTTATAAAAAGCAGCCAATAGGCTGTTTTTTTATTTTTTGCAATAAAATAAAAACATAGAACAACGTGTTTGTTTTACAATAAAACAACAAGGCTTATATAATACGTTCAATAGGACTTCCACGCTTCATTCCTTTTTCAGTACGGATACTAAATAAGGGGATACTCTTAACCTGAGCACATAACAAACATGGCCAAAACGAGTGCAAGCTCCATAAAACTGACCAATTGGCGTTCAAGCTTGCCAATGAAATTAATGTTGGTTCAACTCATTGTTGCAGCCGTGATTATTATCGCTAGCGTAGGGTTTCTAAAATCCATTGAAACTGCCCGTTTAATCGACAACCAACAATCACTGAGTATTAATCTGGGTAAAACTATTGCGGCTAAACTGCAGCAAAAAACCAACAGAATTGAAAACCTTGCCGTATCGATAGGAACACTTGGTGAATTGTATCAACAGCAACCTAATCAATTGGATCTGGCCATTCCCGCACTGCTCAATCAACCTGGACAACAAGAGGTAATATTAGGGGGCGGCATTTGGCCTGAACCATTCGCCTTTGACACAGATAAGCGAAAAAATAGTTATTTTTGGGCACGTAATTTGGCTGATGAACTGATTAAAGTAAATGACTATAACGCCGATGCCCCCCCTCACTATTACAACGAAAACTGGTATATTCCAGCTAAGTATTACCCGACAGATACGACTTATTGGTCAAAATCTTATATTGACCCTTTCACTGAAATCCCAATGATAACGGCCTCGGTACCTATGTGGTCAGAGCATAAGTTTATCGGCGTCTCCACTGTTGATGTCGCGTTATCGAGCATTGATAATTTTTTCACCACGGCAATATCCAGCCAAGGTGGTTATGTGTTTGCTCTTGATCAACAAAACCGCTTACTGTCTTATCCAGATATCGATATCGATGATAGAACTCCAATAAAGAATCCTGAACTATTTCAGCCTTTTGCAACATTTTCTAAAACCTACACCGAATTTGCCTCATTACAGAATATCATTGCAACAATTGATGCCGACTTCATTGAAACCGCTAGTGCAACAAAAGCTTACGAAGACAAATTACTTGAAAAAGATATCACGAATGTGCCTAGCCATGAGCGTGCTAAGCTGATCGCGCTAATCAATCAAAATGCAAATAACAAGCTCATGCAAGTTAAACTTGTCGCCAGCCTGCGCTTAGATAGTGATCCTAGGCTCAAAGAGCCGGTCATAGTGACCATCTTCCTTATGCCTGGTACGTATTGGAAAATAGTGCTCGTTACCCCTATATCAAGTATTGCCTACAATAACCAATCATTAGCAAGCTCTGTTGGTATTTATCTTGTTAGCATACAGATTATTGCCTTGATGCTACTTTTCATCATGCAAAATAAACTCTTTATCACTCCAATTAGCCGTATGGTTCGAGCGTTAAATGACAGCAATGCCGCTAAAATTGAGCTTGAAGCAAGTACACGTAGTGATGAAATAGGTATGCTAGCCAAAGCCTTTAGCTCGCGTACTCGGCAGTTAGAAATAGCGTTAGCCAGCTTAGATGCAACAAACCTCGCTCTAGAGCTTCAACTGGATGTACAGCAGCAAGCACAAACAGAACTTAAACAAAGTAAAGAGCAACTGAACTCTGTACTTAACTCCGCTCATAACTTAATTTTCATTATCAATATCAAAGGTGAATTTACTCTAGTCAATGATCAATTCTGCCGCACATTGTCACGTAAGCGTGAAGATATCATTGGGGTAAGAGACCGTCTTATCATGCCAAGAGAGATAGCGCAGATAAACCATGAGAACGATCTTAAGGTTATCGAGAGTAAACTTGAACTCAGTTATGAGCAAACGTTCCCAAGGGAGGGAAAACAGCACACTTACCTTGTGACTAAGTTTCCAATTCTGGACGCACAGCAACAAGTGAGTTCGGTCGGAACCATCGCTTTCGATATCAGTGCAACTAAAGAGATTGAACTTAAGAAAAAAGCGCAGTTTGAAATACTGACAAGGGAAACAACCGATAATATCCGCTTTATTGAGCAGCTTGAGCTAACTAATAAGCGGCTACTCAGTGAAAGTGAACAAGTAAAACTTGAAACAAATCGTAGTGCTAGCTTTGAGAAGGTTAAAATTGAGAATCAAGCATTATACCCCTCTCTTGTTGCCGCAATCGTGAAACCCATCTTTAGAAAGCAAGATGATTTAGCTGCAAATGCCTACAAGTTAGCGAAAGGCGAATTGCCTATCGTAGACTTTAACTCAGAATTAGCAGAGCAAACCGTGCGCTTAAGGCACTTGGAGTACCTGTTTTCGGCCCAGGACTATGTCGCTAAGCCTATCGATTTAGTCCTACTGCTTGAGCACATCGTTGCCCTATTACAACCAAAACTCGCTTCCAACAATATTGAACTCACTGTAGATAGCGACAGTCGACTTATTGTTGATGGTGTTCATTGGCATTTTCTTCTGATTTTTTACCGCGCAATTAGCAATACCATTATCGATGCGTTTACCCAAAGAAAAGAAACGCAGCATATAAAGATAGAACTAAGCAAAAAGCAGCATCAAGTCCTAATGCGTATTTATGATAATGGTAAAGGTTTCGATGACACTAAATTAGCCGCTTTACAGCAAGTACTGAAGAATAACGAAGTCAAAGGCACGCTATCAGCACTATCAGTTTGGCTGAAAAGTGAGTTTAGAGGCCAACTTGACGTCACGCGTTTAGAGCAAGATCCGCACTACAAAACGTTATTAACCTATCAGTTAACGGTGGCGTCTTTAAGCTAAATCAAAAAAGCCGCACAAAAATGTGCGGCTCAGTTCTTTATATCAAAAAGTGTATTTTTAACGCGATACATCCACGATATAATGTCCTTGTAGCCAGTTACGACCGATTAAGAGCTTATAAGACATCTTACTTCTATCTCTTAAATTCACCTTCACTTTATACTCTTGACCCGGCTCGCCAATCTTGAGCTCAACCATATAACGGATCTCACTGCCTTGAGCATTTCGGATCAGCGAAGTTTCAACAATGCGAGACTTTACTAAATGAGACTCACCCTTTTCATTTTCAGTCATGAAGTGAATGACTTTGCCGACATTTTTTTCCATGTCAGGATCTTCATTATCAATTTTCATATCATAGGCATGCAGCGAATTCTCAACCGCGCCTGTGTCTATGCGTGTCTTAAACATTAATCCCGACTCAACAACACTAATCGCCGCCGTTGGGCCTATCAGCTTTTTCTCTGATACATCGACAACATAACGACCTTTAAGCCAGTTACGACCGATTAAGAGCTTATAGTCCATGTGACTACGATCCCTTAAATTCACCCTAACCTTACGCTCTTTGCCCTTATAGCCAACATCTAAATCGACCATATAACGAGTTTCTGTACCTTGAGAATTGCTCACCGTTGAGGTTTTTACGATTTTGGCTTTTAAACGCTGCTTCTCGCCAGCATTATTTTCAGTCGTAAAAGACACCATTTTGCCAATGTTATCTTTCATATTCTTAGCACTACCGCCCTCAACCTTTAAATCGTAGGCATGTAGCGACGTGTTAACTGCCCCAGTATCGATACGGGCAACATATGAAAGGCCAGAAGCAACTGACATCTTTGCGGTTGAACCTATCACCGCTTTCTCGCTTGCTGTCGCCGACAATGATGACGTCAGGATCAATAAGCACAACCCTACGTTTTTAAGCATCGTGATTCCTTAATTCGTTAAAAAAACAACATAAATGATCTTGCGTTTATGATAGCAAGATTTAGAAGTGAATAAAGAGGTTGAGACTATCTATAGCAATTGTATGACATAGCTAAGCTGCATGAACGCTTACAACTGGGCGACTAAAAGGCCGCTATCAGTTGATAAAAAACTACCAGCATTTAATAAAAAACGTTAAATACAAACAAACTAAACAATGCGGTTGTACAGGTACAGTGGCAAAAATGCCATTTTTGATTTATATGTGTTCTTAATAGCTTAAAGTGTCGATAAAACTGCACCGCTAACCACACTAGAATAAAAGGCACAAATGGCAAAGAGATCACCAAAGGAAAAAATCCCCAACCAAGATCAAACGCATTCTCACTGAACAGTCTTAGAAAAAGCCAGAATATGAACAAACACGCATAAACAAACAAATACTGCCTATTCATAGACTTTTTAACTTTGGTCAGCATATCGCTCTCCTATACCATTGCAGCTACATTATGCCTTTAGGCAAAAGCCAACAAGCTGGAACAGCGAAAATACTGTAACTAAATATAATATTTTTGGCGTTAAGCCACTATCAAACTTGCTATTTCTTGATCAAATAAATTCTTAATAAGACATGAGAATTCAGTAATAAACACAGATTGCTCTGCAGTTGCTTTATGAGTAGAAACCCTCGCTAATATTTCTTCAAGATCATACACAATTGAGTCGACCTCACGGATCACTATGTTCCTTTGACTAAAGGTCAAAGAAGGATTTTGGCCACAAACCATAATAATTTGTGCAGCCAGTTGCTCTTCAAAAAGCTCCATTACCGTGTCTTCGGTAACACTTTGTTGCTGCGAGTTTTCAAAAATACCTAAATGTTCAGTCAGATACTGAACCAAGTGGATATAGCCGTCTTTATCGGTAACCATACTCAACCTAAAACACATCAAATGTGTTCATTGCTTATACGCTTCAATGACGAAAAGCGTTTAACAAGCCTATTATTAAATTATGTAAGAATATTATCTGAGTTTTTACCTAATTGAAAATCATCTGAATATAATTAATAAAGACTCGGCACACGTTTTTGAATACGTTAATGCTGTAACTCCTTTAGACAAGCCCTGAAAACCTAAAATCATGCAAATAAAAAGGCCTGCATGCAATAGTGTAGCATTGCATGCAGGCCTTACATTTTGCTTAATCGAATATAGCTTTAACATTAGGATAGGCTATATAGAACTCATTTATCACAGGATCATCAGGTGTCCAAGCAATCAATCAGGACGTTACAACTACTTGCTAAGACTAAGCATAAAGGAGACTGGAACAGCCTTACTTATCGCTGATAAACCTGCAATTTCTCGCAATTTATCAACCCCTGAAGATAAGCCAAAGCTCTCAGCATTGACTATAGTCGGCATCACGCTAGCCACGAGGATCTTAGAGTCTGATAACTTAGCGATACTCACTGTAAACGCCATAGTTTGCTTTTTACCGTGTAATGCAACTTCAGCATCTATGCTAGTAATTAATATTGAACCAACTGGAATGTCATTGACAAGTTTAGGCTCAATGTTTGCAGAGAGTGTTAACTTAGGATATTTATCCACTTCAAATAACAATGACTCCATACGCTCATCGCGGATCTCAACATTGGTCACGACACTCGCTAACGAAATCGATAAACTGAACTTTCCCTTATCATTGAGCGTACCGGCCATCGACTCGAAATAATGGATCTCGCCTATATCGCCTTTTTTAATCGATATAAAATTCACATTTGAAGCATCATTGTCAACATTCCATGTCGCTGCTGAAGCAATAAATGATAACGGCAATAATAGTAAACCAGTGATAATACTCTTCATATTCCTTCCCTCTCGTTAAGATGATTATTGGTATTTACATCCATATTAAGTTACAGCTAATTTAGCACGCTCAAGGTAAACAAAAAGTACTTTTTGCAACACTGGCTAATTTTCACTCTTTATATTAGGGCAAGTTCACCTATCTAGCGTAATTTCTTAACGACTAAAAACGAGTAACCAATGTAAAACGAGCTGTGCTGCCCTGACTCCTGCCCCTACTCAGTATTAAGAACATCATCAACTAAGAGTACTTCTTGGCAAACGCATTGAAAGCCAAAGGATGTGCTATTCCAATCGATATAAGAGTGTTTTTGACGAACTAATTCAAGGCGAATAAATGAGGGATTGACGATGGCCTTGCGACGTCGTTTAATGCGGAAGTCGACAGCGAAAAATACAAAAGCCGCAGAGTATGCGGCTTTTATGTTTTTAATTATGGCGCTAAACGACTTCGTTCCCAGTCATTACCAACTTTAGTATAAATAAATCGGTCATGTAGCCGGTGCTCTCCGCCCTGCCAGAATTCAATACTTTTAGGGCGAACGAGATAGCCTCCCCAAAATTTAGGTAAAGGCACATCACCATTAGAGAACTTTGCTTTCATCTCGGCGAATTTAGTCTCTAGTGCTTTTCTCGCGCTAATCGGGCTAGATTGCTTTGAAACCCAAGCGGCTATCTGACTCTCTTTAGGACGGCTGATAAAGTATTTAAGCACCTCAGTGGTAGACAGAGGTTCTGCAACGCCAGTAATAGCAACTTGCTTATCTAAACTGTGCCACGGAAATAAGATACTAACTTGAGCATTATTGGCAATATGCTGCGCTTTACGGCTCTCTAAATTAGTGAAAAAAACAAATCCATCATCACCAAAACGCTTGAGTAATACGATTCGTTGAAAAGGCTGACCATGCTCATCCACAGTGGCAACAGACATAGCTGTAGGATCTTGAATTTGTGAATCTCGAACCACTTCAAGCCAGGCGTTAAACAGGTCCATAGGATCATTGGGTACATTTTCACTATGTAACTCGCCTAATGTGTATTCGCGTCTGATATCGCTAAGTTCTGACATTTATCAATCCTTTCATCGAACCTAAAAAAAGAAGCGCTCAATTTAGCGCTTCTTTAATGATAACAATCTTAAGCATTCTACGGGAGCCTTTTGATAAAGACTCTAGCGAAATGTGCTCACCTAGTAACAGGCGACTTAGATAAAATTACTTCACTTTACCGTTAGACTCAGCCCAAACATGCAGCATCTCTAAACCAAGAGTAGCACCCGCTAATGCGGTGATTTCAGCGCTATCGTAAGCAGGAGCCACTTCTACAACATCCATACCTACAATCTTCATGCCTTTTAGACCACGAATAATCTTCATCGCTTTGTCACTTGTCAGGCCTCCACATACCGGCGTACCAGTGCCTGGTGCAAAAGCAGGATCTAAACAGTCGATATCGAAAGTCACGTAAAGCGGCATATCACCAACACGCTCACGAATTTGCGCAACAATCTCATCTGCGCTCATTTCGTTGGCGGCGGCAGCATCGATCACCTTGAAAAGATGGTTTGCCGTATCGTACTCGGTACGAATACCCACTTGAATTGAGTTTTCAGCAGCAATTAGGCCTTCAATTGGAGCATGATAGAACATGGTACCGTGATCATACTTACTACCTTGACTATATGTGTCGGTATGCGCATCAAAATGCAATAGTGCCATCTTACCGTGCTTCTTATAGTGAGCACGTAGTAGAGGCAGAGTCACAAAGTGATCGCCACCAAAGCTAAGCATCGCCTTATCTGCCTCTAGGATCTTGGTCGCGAAATCTTCTACACGCTGGGTAAAGTCAGCTGAATCACCACAGTTATAAACTAAGTCACCGGCATCAACGATTTTCACGTGGTCACTTAATTTAAACTGATAAGGCCAACGGGTCTCTTCCCACGCCAAGTTCACTGAAGCGTTACGAATAGCGCCAGGGCCCATACGGCCGCCAGAGCGGCCAGTAGTCGCCATATCAAATGGTAAGCCTAGTACTACGACATCTGCGTCACCTTCAAGCGGTTTAAAGTCTAACGGCTGTCTTAAGTAACCAAATGCATTTGAGTAAAGCGAATAATCAGGCTTATCTGCAATAGTGGTCATACATACTCCATAAAGTGTCTAGAGTCACAATACTTCAGCTAATAGCGTCTCACAATCAGACTGAATATAGTGATTATAATTAAAGTCATTGAGTTGATTTAACTGTAGATCACAACTCGCTAGCCTTCGATGTGAAGGAAAGCCTAGGTTGTCTATCTGCATATTCATCCCAATGATGTCCCAACTGCTGGGGTTCAATATATTTAACATCTCAACAAAAATATTGAACGGATAGTGTAAAAAATTCAAGTTAGTTTCAATACTCACGTAAGAGCTTCGCTCCTGAGGCGTGATATGTATGGTCAGAAACTTGTCTTCAAACAGTCCATTGATTGAATAGCCACACGGTTGAAACAAGTGATCGTCAAACTCAAAATGAGGTAACAAACGTTCAAGATCCAATAAGGTGCGGATCTCTGTCGCCGACTGCCTTTCCCCACGTAGATACTGAGCCACCGCCCCCTTGATGTGATACATCAACAAGCACGAACTCGCATCACTTTTTTGCGCGTTCTCGCTGCAATACAGGTAGTGGTGATGGTTATCTAAATGTCCAACTCGATAAGCTGTGCCTGCCATTTTTGCGTTAAGCTGTTCAACGTCGTCTTCAAAGCGCGTCGCTTGTAAGTGGGATAAAAACTCACTTTTACGTTGGTAGCTTAATCCGGATATGTGCTCGGTCCCAACCCTATCAATAACACACATCACGGCATCGATAAGGCGTGTATTACCACAGGTGATTAGCAGCAATTTTTGCTCCCAAACAAATAAGCTCGACTCACTTAATACATAAGCATCGCAGTGCGAATTTGAAAGGCTCGACAGGATCTCGGCATCTGCAAAACTTAATACTTGCTGCCAAAATGAATGAGGTAAAAAGCGTAGTGACACAGAACTACTCTTGACTTGTAGCTCTATTTTCTTTTCTGAACCTTCAAAAAACATCCTATCGGGGCTCCTAACCATATCGATTTTTTAACGCTGAACACACCTTACATCTACGTCATGAACGTACTTATAAAGGCTAGCAGCCGCCTTGCATGCTGACGTAAAAACAAAACCAGCTTCAAGCGAACTTAAAGCTGGTTATAGCAAACAAGCTATTTATACCATTGTGGCATAGCTTACGCGCAGCTCATCTCTGGGTTAAGAGAAATCTTCTAGGTAAGTGTAACCTTTAAGACCTAACTGCAGCTCTTCAAGAATATTGGCACGTTCATCTTCAGCAATATGCTTGTTCACTAACTCTTCATAGGTTCTCATAAATGAAACCGCATCCAAGTTCACATACCTCAGTACGTCAGCAACCGTATCACCAGCTAATACCGACTCAACGTTAGTGCGGGCATCTTCGTCCAAACGAACAACCGCCGAGTTTGTATCACCAAATAGGTTATGCATATCACCTAAAATCTCTTGATATGCGCCTACCAAGAAGAAGCCGATTAAATATGGGCTCTCTTGTGTCCATGCAGGCACGGGTAGCGTGGTTTCAATACCTTGACCGTCTACGTACTGATCTACGGTCCCGTCAGAGTCACAAGTAATATCTAGCATAACAGCGCGACTTTCTGGCTTTTTATCTAAACCAGACAGAGGCATCACAGGAAATACCTGATCGATACCCCATGCATCAGGAAGCGACTGGAACAAAGAGAAGTTTACAAAGAACTTGTCAGCTAGCTTTTCGTTTAACTCATCTATAATCGGTCTATGGAAACGATACTTAGCGCTCATGCTGCCCTGAAGTTCGTAACAAACACGTAAATTAACCTGCTCAGCCCATGCTCGCTCGGCTAATCCCAACTGACCAACAGCAAACAGAGAGTGAACTTCGGTCAGATCGCTTTGGCAATCATGGAAAATTTCAATCAAAGCACGCTGGTCTGCTTTACCACTGACTTCAACCCACGACTGCCACATGTTGTGCAATAACTGAGGTGCATCTTCCGCTGGCGGTTGAATATCTTCAGGCTTATATGCTTCAGTACCGATCACATCAGTTAGCAATACCGCATGGTGTGCAGTTAAGTAACGACCAGACTCAGAGATAATTCTCGGCATTGGCTGTTCGTACTCTTTACACATATCGGTCAACACACTAACGATATTGTTAGCGTACTCGGTTAAGCCGTAGTTCATTGAATGACTACTTTGGCTTCGAGTACCATCATAATCAACAGCAAGACCGCCACCGACGTCGAAACACTTAACGCTAGCGCCAAGCTTCATCAACTCGCAGTAGAAACGACCCGCTTCACTTACGCCTTGTCTAATATCACGGATATTGGCAATTTGAGAACCTAGGTGGAAGTGCAGTAACTCTAATGACTCAAGCATATTTTCATGCTTAAGCGAATTGATCACTTGCAATACCTGTGCAGCACTTAGGCCAAACTTAGACTTCTCACCGCCACTGGCCTGCCACTTGCCCTTGCCTTGGAATGCAAGACGTACACGTAAGCCTAAGCGAGGTCTTACACCTAACTCTTTCGCTTGCTCAAGTACGACTTTAAGCTCTGACATCTTCTCAAGGACAATGTACACCTTGTGGCCAAGCTTCTCGCCAATTAGCGCAAGTCGAATGTACTCTTTATCTTTGTAGCCGTTACAGATAATAACAGAGCTTGCCTTTTGTGCCATTGCCAAAACAGCCATTAGCTCTGGCTTACTGCCCGCCTCTAGGCCAAGCTGCGGCACTTCTTTTGCCACTTGGCTAGCCAGGATCTCTTCCACAACAGTTTGCTGTTGGTTTACTTTGATCGGATAAACAAGCAAGTAATCATTTTCATATTGATACTTTTGAATAGCCTGATTAAATGCCTGACACAGACTATTAACTCTATGATGTAAAATTTGTGGGAAACGCACCAAAACAGGTAAAGCCACGCCCGACTTAACCATATCTTTTGCCATTTCATTTAAACCAATCTTACAGTCTGGACGACTTGGATCCGGTGAAACGGTCACCTCGCCCTCATCGCTAATGCCGTATAATCCTTGGCTCCAGTGATTTACGTTGTAACTTGCGCGTGCATCATCAATAGACCAATTGCTCATATTTGTCCTAACCTGTGTATTTAACTCAATTAAGTTGACTGAATACTAAGGTTGCAATCAACTTGCGAATATTTTAATCAGTAAAATTCTGATCGACCTATAAAGTATAAACTGTTTAAGTAAACTCTCTACGACCACACAACGCGTAGCTGCAAGAGCATTAACTTACTTAACAACAAGCCATCTCTCAAAAGTAGAGATCACTTCAAATTCTTATGAAGTAATAAATGTATGCCTTTAAAACTAGCATGTAAAACTTAATCCATAAAAATCTATTTGTTACTTCAAGTATCGCCTAACCATTGCAAGGCACTTTTTTAATGAGAATACGAACGAAGCGCTTTTCCCACTGATTTTTGCGGCGCAATTAAACCTTGAGACTCATGATAATGCAAGACTCATAAGCGCATTTAGTGGTAATTAATCCCCAAATTATCATTAGCTTATAATAGGGTGATAACATTACGTAGCATTTCCTCCCTAATTCGTGATAAATGCCCTTTTGTCATTACAGTGAAATACGAGCTATTGAGCATTAGTTTCAACGGGCTAAAGCATATTGAAACAATTTCCACTATAATCGCAGCTGAAATTAATCGTTACTGTTTTTAAAGTAGAGAACATCATGATCCAGATAGGTAAAACCTGTAAGCTCGAAGTCGTCAAACAAGTTGATTTTGGTGTCTATTTAGACGCGAAAGAGATGGGCCAGGTACTGCTTCCTCGTAAGGCTGTGCCGAAGGATTGCCGAGTCGGAGATATGGTTAATGTATTTCTCTATCTAGACTCAGAAGACATGATCATTGCGACCACGAGCCGCCCATACGCTCAAGTGGGTCAATTTGCTTATTTGGAAGCAAAAGAAAACGGCCCATACGGTACGTTTTTGGATTGGGGCTTAGAAAAAGACTTATTATTACCTTTTGGTGAGCAACATCGAGAGATTGAAGTTGGAAAGTCGTACCTCGTTTATATCTATACTAGCCATGTTGATGACCGAATTGTTGCGTCTGCAAAAGTAGATAAATTTCTTGACCTCACTCAGCCAACATTCCGCGAAGATGAAGAAGTTAACCTTATTATTGGTGGCAGCACCGATCTTGGCTACAAAGCGATTATCAATAACACCCATTGGGGCGTACTGTATAAGAACGAGGTTTATACTCGCTTAAGCTTTGGCCAAAAGCTTAAAGGCTTCATTAAGCGCATGAGAAGCGACGGTAAAATCGACCTGATTTTACAAAAAGGAGCAAAAGAAGAGCTAGATAAGCATTCAGTGACTATCATGATCAAGCTCAAGCAAGCTGGCGGCTTCTTACCACTTAATGATAAGACCGACGCAGAAGTTATTTACTCTCAGCTATCGATGAGTAAAAAAGCCTTTAAAAAGAGTATCGGTGGCCTATATAAAAACAAACAGATCACTATTTCTCCAGATGGCATCCGTCTAGAAGAATAAATTAAATCGCTATATTGCTTATAAACAAAGCAATTGCGTAGTTAACTCGATTAAAGCTTCTTTGCATTAAAGCATGGCTCTGTTATAACAAAGTCATGCTTTTTTATTAAGAGGTGAATATGGAGCTGACTCCACACGAAGCGCGCATTATTGGTGTATTACTCGAAAAAGAGATCACCACGCCAGAACAATACCCACTTTCTCTCAACAGTTTAACCTCTGGCTGTAATCAAAAAACCAGCCGTGATCCGGTTCTGGATCTCAGTGAATCAGAAGTACAAAATACCTTAGATAATCTCACCAAAAAAAGGCTGATCTCAGAACAATCAGGTTTTGGCAGTCGAGTGGTAAAATACAAGCATCGTTTTTGTAATACTGAGTTTAGCGATCTACAACTTAAATCTTCTGAATTAGCAGTTATCTGCCTTCTATTACTCAGAGGGCCACAAACACCAGGCGAACTAAGAACCCGAAGTAATCGATTACACGAATTTCATGATGTCAGCGAAGTTGAAGCGACGCTAAATGAACTCCAAAGGCGAGAGTCCCCTCTTGTGATGTTATTAGCTAAAGAGCCTGGTAAGCGTGAAGCTCGCTACCGCCAACTGTTTACTGAGGCCAATGACAGTGAATTACACTCTCAACCATCTCAAAATGCAGATCATGCAATCATTCAACAAAATAGTGGGCTTGAAACGAGAGTTAACATACTTGAACAAGAAGTCATTGAGTTAAAAGCACAGCTCAAGCAACTGCTGGATAAATGATAAAGCTTAACTATCTATCATGTTAATTTACCAGGTTAAGGTTAACCCATTTAATCAATAGGTGTTAACCTGACCCTTTCTACCGCTCTTCACATTAAGGGATTAGTTTGCAAAACGCCCCCCAAAAAAATAGTATGCTTCGAAATACGCTTTTACTTGCACAATTCGAAGTCAAAAAGATGCTATTCAATCCTAGAGGATTAATCGCTCTTGTCGCATTCGCCCTCGTTTGGCTACTGATCTTGCTCTACCCCATTAGTGGCGCATCAAGCTTTTTGATCAATCCAGATTTTAGAGGATTAATAGAAGGCATTTTTGGCCAACAAGCAGTCAGTGAACTCTTTAAATGGCCTGTTGCCGAAATGGCCGTCTACTGGATTGCTGCGCTTTATATCTTCCCTCTTTTCAGTATTTTTGTATCCGCGGATCAGTTTGCAACAGATAAATCCCGAGGAACCTTTCGATTTTTAACCCTTAGGGTGGGTCGAGACAGCCTATTCTTTGGCCGCTTTCTCGGTCATATGGCACTGCAAAGCTTGCTGCTAGCCTTAACCGTTATCGCGACGATCTTATTCGCAATTAGCAGAGATCCGAGTTTACTCATACCGGCGCTATTTTCAGGACTCATCGTTACCCTTAATTTGATTATAGTGTTGCTGCCCTACACCGCATTAATGGCAATTCTGTCTCTTTATGCGAGCTCTGCCCGCCAAGCAACGATCTATGCCATCTTAGTCTGGGCAGCTATGTCTATTAGCATCGCGATTATCAACAACTACTTACCTATTATTAGTGAATTAAAGTGGCTTCTTCCTGGCTCGCAGATTTCGTTAATAATAAATACCCAAGGGCTTAGCAGCTTTATGTATGCTCCAGTGCCGTTAATCCAAGCCGTTGTGCTGTTATTTTTAGGCAAAATGTATATCAATAGGAGCGCACTATGAGTTTAATTAACTGCAAAGGTCTATCTAAGTCCTACGGCAATAAACAAGCGCTAAAGCAAGTTGATATTACACTCGATGCAGGCAGGCCTATAGCACTGGTTGGCCCTAATGGTGCAGGTAAAACCACGCTATTTAGTCTGTTGTGCGGCTATATCACACCAACATCTGGAGAAGTAACATTATTAGGCCACAAGCCTGGTAGTCCTGAGCTACTTGGACGTATTGCCTCACTACCACAAGATGCTGCGCTTGATCCAAATCTTGATGTGATCAGTCAGCTAACGTTGTTTGCTACCTTGCAAGGTTATGCTAAAAAACAGGCAAAAGCAGAAGCTCTACGAGTATTGTCTTTAGTTGATCTAGCCGATAGCGCCCAGCAAAAACCCAAGTCATTAAGCCATGGCATGTCAAAGCGTGTGTCTATTGCACAAGCGCTGATAGGCTCACCAGAGCTGGTTTTACTAGACGAACCTACGGCGGGTTTAGATCCTGCAAATGCGAAGAAAATCCGTGAGCTAGTTAAATCTCTATCAGATAGAATGACTTTTGTCATTAGTTCACACAATTTGGATGAGCTTGAAAAACTATGCGATCAAGTACTTTATCTTGAGCAAGGCCAACTCAGCCAATCAGTGTCTATGAATGAGTCTCAGCATGAAAATTATTTAACACTAACGATGCAGCAATGTGAGGCAAGCTCCCTTATAGAAGCGGTATTGGGATTGGCGGATATCAGCTCCATAGAGGAGCGTCAGTCTAACCAGTTTCTCATCAAACATAATAGCGAAGAAGCCTATGCAATTGAGATGGCGTTGTTAACCCTATTTAAACAGCGAAACTGGCAATATAAAGCGTTGTTGAAAGGTCGAACGTTAGAAGAGAAGCTATTCTCCTAGTGGACACAATCACTCACCTTATTATTAAACGGTGCCATTAGGCGCCGTTTTTTATAAGCACTTTTGACTATCCGTATGTTTCGAGTGAGATTATCGCCAGTTTTTTATAACGACTTTATTTACAGCAAACATCTGATGTCTAGAAGCTTAAAAGCTTTACCAGCATTCAAGGCCATAGGTAAACGTCAAGGTATGCGTATTATTTCACGAGAATGATTGATTTGTTTGATTGCTGATTGCTGATTGCTGATTGCTGATTGCTGATTAGGATAAATGCATAATGTCAAAGCTAACAAGTTTAGATAGAAACGGGAAGCACAGAGCTGGATACTAACGAACAGGCGAATAGCTTGCTACTAACAAGAAGTTAACTACGAGAGGCTTATATCACGCTTATATTTAGTATTTTATTTTCAAAAGTCGTAAACGAAAAAAGAGCCGTGGTAAACCACGGCTCTTCAAAATTCTGTGTGATTAGCTAGTGCTAATCAAGCTGGTAACTTAAACTACAGTTACGTTCTCAGCTTGTGGGCCTTTTTGACCTTGAGTAACAGTAAACTGAACTTTTTGACCTTCGTCAAGAGTTTTGAAACCGTCAGAGTTGATAGCGCGGAAGTGTACGAATACGTCTGGACCAGACTCTTGCTCGATAAATCCGAAACCTTTATCAGAGTTGAACCACTTAACAACGCCAGTAACTTGAGACATAATATTGAATCCTGTAAATATAAATTAAAGCCTTAACGGCAGTAGAGCTGGAAAATGCCGGTTTACTTAATGTTAACAGGACGAACATGTCGTATTGAACACATAAAAATAAGCCTAACCTTCAAGCTGCAACCACTATAAACCATTCTCATCATATGTCAACACTCATTCGCATCGTTATTTAAGGTGTTTTTACTTATATTTCTATAGCTTGCTAAATGTATCAAAAAATCACATCCAACAAATTAGAATCCCACCCCCAATAACCGTTTAAAAAACAGGCAACAAGCTACACCCTTTGATTTACAAGGCTCTAAAGACTTCAACTTTAAAGTCTAGCTCACAACTTAAGCCTGATTTAGCTAACGCTAATTTTTGCTCTTCTGTTAACTTCCAGTTATAAGGTGTCATTTTTAAAAAGTGACCAATATCGGCAGCATCCTCGAGCGTTAGTACTTGCTCTATTCTCTCTTGATGGATTAACTCGAAGCCTTCTATCTGAGAAGATTCCTCGGTGTGCTCTTTCGGATTATCGTATATAAGCTCTTTAAGTGCGAAATGGTGTCTAGGCCCAGCACAAACAGTAATTAAGATACCTCCAGATTTAATCACTCGTTTAAGCTCTACATCCAATGATGGAGCGTAAATACGTAGCATAAAGTCAAAGCTATCATCAGGAAATGGCATATCAAATGCACTTGCCACACTAAATGAAATATTGGGGTAACGCTTAGCGGCATACTTAAGCGCTGATTTACTGATATCGACACCATAAAGGCTGAAATCACTCGGCAAGCTTTCTACCAAACGATTGGAGTAGTAGCCTTCGCCGCAACCTATATCTAAACCGAAACGTGCATCTTCTAAGTATTCATTAGCGAGCAGGTTCACTTTATCGCTCAGAACTTGATAATACCCCTTGTTCAGAAATTCACGTCTGGCAAACATCATCTCTTTATTGTCACCAGGGTCATTGGACTTTTTCTTTTGCACTGGTAGCAGATTTACATAACCTTCTTTGGCGCAGTCAAACCTATGGTTTGCGGCGCAATACCAAGTTTTATCATCTTTAGATAAAGCCTGTTCACATAACGGGCAGCGGTAAATCATTTATCAATCTCCAAAAAAGGGGGGCCTCAATGCTGAGGCCAGCGAAATCTATAAGGTTTTGTCTGAACAAGTTGTTAATAAAGATGCAAGATAAAGCGTCATCACTAAGTAGAGCCCAATTCAATGGCTAATGGCCAAAACAAGTTAGTATAAAGTACCGAAGATCACCCGGCGTCAAGAAGCAGTCTCTATCTAGCCCCCCCCCCCTAAAGCACGCACAAAATGAGTGTTAAGCAGAGCGACTTGGCATGGCCCCGATTGTAGTTGCCCACTATCAGCCCACGAATGAGAGCCAAAGCATGTCCTTAGTATCTCAGGAATGCATCGAAGCAATCCGACGTGTTCAAGTAAACCGATCGAAAATGAGTAGTTTGTACTAATACTCACATTAGGATCCACATTAAAACTTTCATTAGGGCTCAATGGGTATGACAGAGTCAAAAGAGCTTTAAACTTGCCCCCCCTAAAAACGGAGCGCTATTCTACTGCGCTTATCTTTTTCGATCCAGTCAGCAAATAGGCTTAAACTCAAGCTAATAAGGTACATTAGACTCCGCAAACGAAGACATTTAAAGTGTGGCAGTGCTATGATAACCACAATTATTGTTTGTGATAGCCACTAAATTTATGTCTGCAAATAACCAACCTACCCTCTTCTGGCACGATTATGAAACCACCCCGCCAACAAAGGCCTGAAGCAGCTAAGCAACAAAAATGTACGCAACCATGTACACAAAGCAGAGTAAGTTACGACAGTCCAGTAATAACAACTACTTAGAGTTGAAGCGAATAGTTCAGCGAACAGTAAAAATCTAAAGCTTTCAAATTCCCCACCTGCACTCCTATATATGATTAACGTTTAACCATTTACTATATTGGAGACTGAAATGAACAAACTAAAACCCACTATGGAAGAGTTGGATAACGAAGAAATCAGCTTAGAAATAAGCTACCAAATTCTGGCGCAGAAAAAAAAGAAGTTAAATAACGCACTAGCATTACTTTCTAAGATCATCGAGCAACAACTGACCGAAGAGGATTCGGATGAGCTGGACTTTTATGAGGAGTATCAAAAACTCTACTTCGACGTTCAAAAAGGAATTTGTGCTGAGATTGATGATCCACTAGAAAGTCACATCCTCATTCACTTCGTGAGCACTTATATCGACCACATGTAGTGATACCTTATTTGCAGTGAAAATATTAGATCTTTTTCACTGCATTTCATCCCCCCCCCCCCGCTCTTTTACTTCCTATTAAGTTGTGAGTAATGGAAATTCTAAACCGTTACTTAACGGACCAAGAGCTGCTTGCTTAATATTTTCAAGGAAAAATTATTTTTTCTTACTCAAATATGCGAAAAAACACAAAAACGACATAAGCCTATATTTTACATCACTTAAAGTGAGCGCCACTATTTATTTCCAACAAGAATACGTAATTACAGCTTAACCCTGATTTATTTTTTATAAATTTCTCTGCCACCATTCGCGCATCAACTTCAATCCAATGAGAAATGAGAGACGACAAATGCTACAGAAACTCATCAGTATGCTGTTTTCAATGCTAAAGCAGACTTTTAAAGATATCGATGCCAATGTTCCCAGCCTATTTCTAGTTAGTTTGACTGCTTGGCCGTCACGCGAAAAACTTTGCGGCACTGTGGTTGAGCAATTCCTTGCCAAACTAAATCGGTGGTTAAAACACCTTTGCCTTCAACCCGCTTCGAATCAACAACTATTCACAACAAGTCCTAAAAATAAAAGAGCTCATATTGTTAGCAACCATAAAACGCTTAGCCGGTTCAGTAATAGCCTTATTCATTTAAACTTCAGAGTTATGCGGCATGCATTCGGCAATAGGCATACCACACAACCCCAAAACTTCATGCTCTTACTATGGCGACTAAAGTCCATGGCTCTTCATCGCATATCCAGTACTTACTTAAAATTCGCATTTCTACTTCCTACTTATCTCCTGAATAGCAAAGACAATAGGAGAAAGGCGATGCAAGCGAGTTTTTTAGTCCAATTAAACGCACTGGTTAGGTTACTTAACGAGGTATCGAACAGCCTTACAGAAGAGTTGCGGTACGCTGAACGAGACCAATATAGATTGGAAACTGAGGTGAGTTTCTTAGAGTTCTCACTAAGGAAACATCTAACCAAAAAGCAAATATCGCTAATACAACAAGAACAGGTAATAACTTTTTTTCGCCAACACTTCAATAATTCGCAAGCGGCAATCCTAACTACTGATGAGGACCAATCATTAGTCAATTAGGAACCACTATGAGCGATAAGAAGTCACCTTTTATCAGAGAGTATCAAAGGCAATCCAAGTCGCCCTGGAGCGACCACAGCACTATTTTGTTACTGGCAGGCCACCAAGTAACACAAGACGATGATATCGAATTGAGCTTTAGTCGATACATCTATCAACATAGAGATTCTGCTGGGAGGATTTTAGGTATGAGCGTCAGTAAATCGATACAAGAAGAACATCCAGAGCTAGATAGTCAGTATCTGGAGGATTTGGATATGTACATGGTGTTACTGCTGCTCAAAGAAGAAATACAAAGCTTCTGCGGCTTATTTGATGATGAATTCGAAGCTATTTTTGGATTACCACCAGAAATTTACTTCGACATCGCTGAACAACATTGGGCACAAAAATTAGAGGACAGTCTATAGCAACAACTCGCGAGCCATTAGGCTCGCTTTCTTGGGCTTTTTAGACTTTCTCTAGGTTAAGTAACACGGATAAAAATTAGGTTAATAGACAGACATCAATAGCATTTTGCATCGGTGTTTATAAGGCAAATCATACATAACGACGGTTAGTGACCGTGGCTCTATTGAGCCAAAACAACAAACACTTTTACTTATTAACTCTTCTGCCGTCATCACTATATATGCGGTAGTGACTTTTACGCTTGCCTAAATCGATTTGTAAGTGATGATTGCAAGTGTCAGGAACCTATTATGAACAGCAAGATTAATACTGCAGTAACGTCCCCTTATGCTAAGGGTCGACTTGAAGATACGCACCACTTAACTAAATTTTCTTTAGTTGAGAATGTACTCATTTTTCCAACTGGTTTAACGGTTAAGCAAGCAAAGATCAATGCAAGTGAGCTTGAAAAGGAACAATCCCTAAGCCACACAGAGGCCATGAAGTGCATTTGTTGGGGTAATGGTATCCATAACGTGCAAAGCTTCAACGAAGCGTTGCCGCAGCTTGCAAAGTCAACGTTTGGAATTGAACATACTGAGTTCGGTCTTTACTCTAGTGACGATAGTTACACTGGCTTTTGGTGGGTTGAAGCAGGAACAACTAAATATGCAAGAGTTTCGATCCCAGGTATCAAGAATACGGAAGAAGACCTGACAGGCATGCTAGTTGATCGACTCTTACCAGTGAGAGAAGACTCCCCTATACAAGTTAAATTTTTAAATGCCGTCAAAGACTGTCTGATTTATTTAGGGCGTGGCTACACCCTCGCCCCACACCGAAAAAACCTTAACCAAGTTCAAGACATTTATGAAATCGACATTGATATTAGAAAGCTCATATTTAACAGCAAAGGCTCTGCTGACAAGCTTTTGAGCTACGCCTTGGCCAGTTGCTACAACACTCGACACACGACGGACCTAATGATGTCACTGAGCCTTGCCGCTAAAAGTGAGTCGCTTGAAATCACAAAGATAGACCTTGCTAACAAGTATGAGCGGGAGGAGCTTGCTCGCGATTTTCGCTACCCTCAGTTTGGCGACATGTGCATGCTACTCGATGATACACAGAAAGACATTCTGAAGAGACTACTCGAAAACTATCAAGGTTGGTAAATAATTGGCAGGTAACTACATGAATTGACTATTCCACTGTTCACTGCGTATTCCGGCTATTGCGATCACTCATTTCGGTTTAATCCGATCACCTAAATCATCTTTTTTCTCTTACCCCTATTTCTACCCTAAGTGATCGGATTGCGCCAGTTTTCTCATCGATTCACCACCCAGCTCTATCCGGTGGGCGTTATGGATTAAGCGATCTAATAATGCATCGGCGATAGTGGCGTTACCTATCATGTTGTACCACTCTTTTACTGGCAGTTGGCTTATCACTATTGTGCTGCTTTCTTGGTATCTATCTTCCAGCACTTCAAGTAAATGACTAGATTGCTCTTGGGTCAGTTTTTCCATGCCCCAGTCATCAATTATCAGCAGCACTTTCTTCGATATTGCCAGCAGCTGCTTCTGATAACTACCATCTAACTTGCCTGAGCTTAAGTCATCAAGGAGTCGACTTAGGCGGTAGTATCTGACGCTGTACTGTCGCTCGCAGGCTTGCTCTGCGATGGCACAAGCGACATAAGTCTTTCCCGCTCCCGTTGGCCCCGTGATAAGGATGTTTTGATGTTTGTGCAAGTAGCTGCCTGTCAGCAGTTCACTCATCTTAGCCCGCATTAAGCCACGCCCTTCCTTATAAATCAGTTGGCTAGCTTGCCCATTAAGCCGGAGCTTGGCTTGTCGTTTGAGACGTTGGATCTTGGTTTGATCACGATTTAACAGCTCGCATTCCAGCAGCAAGCCTAACCGCTCCTCGAAGTTCAGCTCTGCGTAAGTCGAGAGCTGCTCTCGTTGTTGCTCTAAAGCCTGTGCAGCATGGCCTAAACGTAATGTTTTAAGTTGTTCATTAAGATGATCCATAAACCTTTCTCCTAGTGATAACTGCTGGGGCCACGAACATTGCTGTGCTCTATATTGGGCGTGCTGGTGCTATCGCTCGAGAGTCTTCCTTCACGGTGGTTACTGAGCAGGTTTTTGATGAACTTTAGATAAGGTTTGTCGACCAGTACCGCATCCTTACACGCCTGATCTAAACGGTTGTCACCATGATGTCTGCTTAGGCTAAGTAAGCCTAAGCAGCTGCGGTATGCCTGTTCTGGATGTGCCTTGCTTTGCAGCTGTGCATTAACCACCTCACGGGTAGCTGGACCGATGCTTTTGGCCCAGCTAAGCAGTCGTTGTGGTGACCATTTCTGATGCTGATGGTTGCTTGGCATATGCATGTCTATAGTGCTTTGGCCGTGCTCTTTTTCACTACTAGAATGCTGAGCAACCAGGTTGCCTTGATGATAGATCTTCACCAGTCTTGAGGATGCTTCCAGCTCAACATGTTCACCTACCAGCTGGTGTGGTACTGAGTAATAGTGCTTCTTATATTGGATGTGATAGTCAGGGCCGACCTTGGCGCGTTTGGTTTCAGTATAAAGATAGGGTTGCAGTGGTAATGGCTTTAACGCCGGTTTATCCAACATCTCAAATAAGGCCTGACGGCTCGCGGCTATCTGCCGCATCTCACGCTGATTAAGCTCATGCATCAACTTAACGATGACGATATTCAACTCTGCATAAGTATGAAATACCTGATGGCGTAGTCGCATTAAGATCCAACGCTCGACGATCAACACCGCATTTTCGGCCTTGGCTTTATCCTTGGGTTTGTAAGGTCTAGCAGGCATCACCGCCGTGCAGTAATGATTGGCGAGCTTACGATAGCTATCGTTTAAGGTCGGTTCGTAGCGGCAGGGCTTGGTAACGGCCGATCTGAGATTATCAGGTACGAGTAGGTGCGGCACGCCACCGAAGAACTCGAAGGCATTTACGTGAGCCTGCAACCAGCTTTCAAGCTTCTGGTTTCTACTGGCCTCCACATAGGTGTAATTAGACGCTCCCAGTGTCGCTACAAAGATCTGCGCTGCTCTCACTTCCCCCGTATCCGGATTAACGATGGGAACGGTTGGACCACTGTAATCGATGAAGAGCTTATCGCCCGCGATGTGTTGCTGACGCATGCTGCGCTTCTGCTTCTTAAACCAGCGAGTGTAGTACTCACAAAATTGAGTGTAGCCATAGGCACAAGCCTGGTATTGCGTGTGGTATTCTTCCCACAGTAGGCGTTTGGTCATGCCTTTTCGTTTCAACTCTTTGAAGTACAATGCGAAATCTGGCATCACCTTATGCTGTGATGGCCCCTTGTCTTGATACAGCGCCTGAGTTAGCTGAAGCTCTGATGTGCCATCAGGAAGTGGCCAACCTAGCTCGCTGAGCTTAAAGCGACTGAGAATTTCAGAGACGGTAGAGCAGCCGATTTTGACACAGGTAGCGATATTGCGATTGGAGAGTTGGCAGTCGAATTTGAGGCGTAAAACCTCGTTGATTTTAGTCATAACTATTCTCTTTTTTGGCATTGTCGCTTCCAGTAGCATTATTTGATGCCAATAATGGTAGCGACTAATTGATTTAAAAGAGAAAAAAGAATGAATCCGCGATAAACCGATCATGGATTCCGGAGTTAGGCCTAAAATGGCCGGATTATCGCGGAATGAGTGATCGGATTAAACCGAAACAGGTGATCGGTTTATCGCGGAATCGGTGATCGGATTACTCCGAAACATGCAATTAATCGTAATAAACCCATCTACCGTTTTCCAACTGAAATGATTCCATTTCATTAACACTTACAATATTCAACGTTTCATTATTCAGGCGTACGGTTATTTCAGCTTTAATATGACACTGAATACCAATTGGCTTATCACTGATTTTTTCACAATTTGAAATAGATAAGGCATCAATGTCTACACTCGTTTTTACACCCCAAATCTCTTGAGTGTAACCATCTTTAATTGCTTGCCTTACATCTTCTTCAGCCATATTTGAACTTAAAAATATAACGTTAAATAGATAAGAAAACAGCGCAATCACAGAAACGAAAAATAGAGCTAAAATAGTAAGGTTTTTAGGAGATATATTTTTAACCTTTTCTTTAGCTTCATCTCTATCACTATTTTTAAGATCCGTCACAAACAGAGTGATTTCAATCCTTGTTGCTTTCAACCAAGCTTCTACAACTTCAAATGTCGCACGATTTACAAGCGTTGCGTCATCCTTTAAGAATAATACACTCCAGAATCTGGCATTCTCTTGGTACCTAAAACCGATAATAACTAACGCATAACCAACAACCCCTGCTAAATAGACAAACAACCCGTACTTCAACGTAAGCATTGATGACGTTAATGAACCTAAATATGAGCCAGCATCAGTTTTAGAAAAATTAAAAACCTCTGGTGCATACTCTATTACTAGGTTGAATATTTCTTTCACTGTTTCAAAATTAGTGACTAAGAAAAATACAGGAATCGCAATAGCAAAATATCTGACTAATTTAATCGGTGCCCCTAATAGAACGAATATCACTAGTGGGAATATAATTGCGTAATCAAGAAATGAACCATTTTCATTGAAAGGAATTTGGGGGACTCCAAAGATCGCTACAAAAGGTAAATAGCCCGAAAATATAAAACAAAGTAACAATGAGACCAATAAAAAATTTAATGCTTTTACTGTTGGTAATGCATGTTTAAATGATTTTTTAGAAGGGATGTAAAAAGATATTCTATCTAACACGGTAATTCCACTCGTCAATATACAAAAAGAGGTAAATTAGCATTAATAGAAAAAGAGTAAAGAAAGTAAAACGTATATTGTGATCTAACATCATAATTATCAAGTGATTACTCTTCAAATTATATATTTTCTGATACAAATTAAATACTGATTGTAATTTCAACGAAGTTAATCTAAGCCATTCAAATCCGTAGAGAAGACTCAGAGTGAAAGTGTGAACATTTATTAAGCTTTAGATGACTTACAAATACTAAGGTAAATATGAAAGCTCACGAGTAGTCAATTCAATAGATATAATTATCTGGTCAGATTTATCGATGAACGATTAAACATATTTTTTACCGTACGGATGTCACTAACTATGTAATTCCATGCTTGTGAATATTTCTCGACTATATTGTGGTCAATTAAAACTGGGGACTACATTAAGTATCCCAAGCTTTTTTTGGACAAAAACGCTTTACGAAGTACTGAAAGCTTTCATATTTCAGATAACTTCAGCGATAACAAAGTACGGGGCTCACCTACAAGCTAGTGGCCAGTTTAAGTAATCCACTACAATACCATAAACTATAAATATGGATATTCCATCGGCCAAGTCCAAAAAGCGATTTATGCCCTGCAAAGAGCGCAACGCACAAATGCTAAAAACGTGATATCAAGTTTAAGCTTGAACGATCTATATTCAAGCTTAAATTGGACTTTATACTGTGGTTTCTTTTGCTTCTGCGTTGTCTAAAACTCGATCATTGAATTGTTTTGTACCTTTGTATCCCAAGAACAATGAAACTAGCCACAGAATGAAAGATACTGGTGAAGCCACAATTGTAATGGCACAAATAATGATGAGAATAAGGTTGATTACTCCCCACATTACGCTCCCAGCATACATTTGACCTGCTCCCGGAATGAAAAAACCTAGAATAAGGGCTACAATTGGATTTTTCATATTGTTTTGTAGACGTGCTTGTTGAATATTATCGTTCATTGTTTATTACTTCCTATCCCTATATTTAATTTTCAAGAATTTTATATAAAAAAAATTTCAAGTCAATAGATTATATTTTAAATTAACTCGATGACTTTATATTTGAACCACACTAAATTCTTTGAACGAGGTTAGAAGGTAAGTATTATATACCAAACATGAAATAGCATGGGAATATACGGTTTTTGATTACACTATAAAATCATTCCTTACAAATCATTTACAATACCATTAGGTATTTAACAAACATTTTATTTTGTGGCATTTGTATTTCTTTGTAACCTTACGTTAAAAACACACTCCAATTTAATACGGTGTGATTATTTTGTTACTTACCTGCTTGAGTGTTTTGGCGTGACTTTTACATACATAGTGGCGGGTGTATCGATTTTATTTACAGCATAATATAAAGGTGCTGATAATAAATGGTTCAAATGATTCAGAGTTATGCTTATGCCCAAGCAAGCATTTTATAATTTCGTTCTGCACACCAAGCTGCTCTACCTGAGTGTTGTAAGATAAACGAGCTTAAAAAGAGAACCTTGATCGTTGATATTGATGATTAATCTAAAGTAATCCGTCATTCTCATCTATCGATTAGTAAAAGTAGTTCAATTAGCTTGTTACTTATCTATGCGACATGTCGCCTGAAACTCGTTTTGGGGCATTTCCGTGTTAGACACCAAACCACTATGGCTTAAATGAGTGCTCCAATTATCCGGTGTAGATACGGCTGCG